>DAOMGA010000093.1:0-6473 GCA_035430085.1 Pseudomonadales bacterium | reverse complement strand
GCAACGATCAGGATATTTTCAGCCACTTCTGCCGCGAACGAAATGAAGCCGGTGAATACTTTTCTGACACAGAAATAGCTGACCATATGGTTTTTCTCATGTTGGCAGCACACGACACCACCACCAGCACCATTACTATGGCGGGTTACTACCTGACCAATGATCCCGCACTACAGCAACGCATCTATTCACAAATACCTGACAACGCCAGCTATGACGATCTGATGGAGAACATGCCGCTACTGGATCAGGTATTCAAAGAGGCATTGCGCTTACACCCGCCCGTCAGCAATATTTTTCGGCGCACTGTGCGCGAATGTACCATCGACGGCATTCGCATTCCGGCGCACACCATGCTTTCTGCGCCCATACACTATATCCAGCAAATGAACGAGCACTGGACACGCGCACAAAGTTTCTGGCCTGAACGCTTTTCAGATGACATCGCAGAATACAAAAGACATCCCTTCATGTGGGCACCCTTTGGCGGCGGCGCACATAAATGCATCGGCATGCACTTTGCTGAATTGTTGTTCAAATGCACATTTGCAGCATTGATCCATCAATGCCAGTTCTTTTTTAAAGACGAGAAATATTTTCCGGCAAAACTACAGAACTTTCCCTTTGCTAAACCCGCAGATGATCTACCGCTGAAAATTCTGACGAGAAAATAAAGCAGGCATTCAATCAACCACCCTGTCAAACCGCTCTACGCGCATTGTGGCGTGACTGGCAGTAAAAGCCTTCTCACGATCTTGCAATAACTGGGCACGTATCGCGGATGCATGCACCCTGTTCAGTCGAGTCCAGTTAGCGACGGGTTTTTCATCGCTAATCAACCACACACGCCCCTTGGTGTTGGCGGCAATCTGTTGCAAGCGCTGCCAGTCCGGTTCGGGTTCAACACCACTGCCCTGTCGGTAATAGCCAGAAACATATTCGGTCGGGCGTGGCAACGTATTCGTCGGATTAAATTTATCGAGATAATAATCAACCGGCATTCGCAAAAAAGACGGATACGCGATGACAACATCATCCGGTTCAAGTTGAAGCACCAGATGCTGCACCATCGGTCGCCACCAATAACTCACCGGCAAGGGACCGGCAAATGCTTTCCAGTTCTGCCAGGTTGATGTCAATAACATGCAGGCAACCAGCAGCATTCGCAGCCACGGCCATAACACAGTGAGCCCTACGCCTAGCACGAAACAATAAAGTGGCACCAACGGCATAAAGAAACGCGACACAAACAGCGGCTGCCACCAGAAACTTTCCACCAGTATCGACACTACGGTGATGAGTAAACCCAGCGCAATCCCTGTATGCACGTTGCGCCAAGCCTGATCACGTTGCCAGCGGCGATTACCACACAACAGCGAAACGAGAATTAAACACAACATCGCCAGCAACACCGGTTTCTCACTCAGGCCGCCCACGCCAAACAACATCCATAAAGTGCCAATGATCACGCGGGCATCCGGCACATCCGCCCAACCGATCTGTGCTACACCATCTGGCGGACGCGTCAACACAATAGGCAGCACCAATAATAAAAAAGCTGTTACAGCGATCAGCAATTGACGCCAGGGCTGCTTCAAACCATCGCGCCACAACATGGCAAATATCAGTACCGGCGGTACCAACGCCGAAAAATAATGCGACCAGACAGCGAGTCCCGCCAGTAATCCAGTTTGCAGCCAATGGCTGTCTCGCCGGGTTTGCCAGGCACGCGCCCATGCCCAGAAGACCAGCGTCGTCATCAATGCTGCCAAGGCATAACCACGGCACGCCGGAGCGTGCTCCAGTACCAGATAATGACTCACGTAAACAAAACAGCCGGCATTGGCTGCCGTGTTATTAGCCAAGCGCCGCGCAGCAGCATGCAATGGCAGCAGTGACAGCAATACCAGCAACAGTGAGAGTGAACGCAAGAATGTCTCACTGCCATCGCCCAATGGCATCCATAGCCATAACAATAAATAGTGCAGCAACATATTATTTTCTTGCGTGCGCACCATATTAACAATCAGACTGAATTCTCGCGCCATCGTTGCGCTGAATATTTCATCAAACCATAAACCGTAAAGACCAATAAACGGCAGAACAGTGACTAAAAGAAACAACGCAGCAGCAATCAATGGCAAGTGTTGGCGGAAAAATGACATAAATGGAATATTCATCAGAATGAATCCTCTCCACTTTTCCGTGCATTCAGGAATAAATGTGGCAAGGCAAACACAAATGCCAGACCGGCTGTTACATCCAACTTACTGCGACCTCGTTGCCTGGCAATAAATTGATATCCGATTTCAGCACTGCTAATACCGCGAGCAACTGAAATAATCTCCAGCAATATCTTGAAGCCGGAAAGTTGCACCTGCGATCTAATTGTCACCCATAATTTTTTCCGAAAAATAAAATACCCGCTCAACGGGTCACTGATCCTGGTGCGCACAACATAAGCGGACAACCGTGTTGCACAGCAAGATAAAGCGCGGCGCATACCATTCCAATTTGCTATACCGCCACCCTGTGCATAACGCGTCGCAACCACGAGATCTACTTTTCTGCTTTCTATCGCAGCCAACATACTGACAAGCAAAGCAGGGTCGTGCTGTAAATCAGCATCTATAGCAGCCACGTATTCTCCGGAGGCACCGTCAAATCCCATAGCCAGCGCAGCAGACAAATCACGTTTCCCTGTGCGCGGCATTAATCGGATAGCAGAATTATTTTTTGTATACTGCTCAACTACTACTGACGTGCCATCCGGTGATGCATCGTCTACTACAATAACTTCATAAGCTCCCTGTATTGTTGATAATTCATTCACCAGATGATCCAGCAATACCGCAATATTGTCATGCTCGTTATAGGTCGGAATCACCACGGACAACAACATCAGCGCGATACTCCATGGTTTTGTACAGGCAAGAGCAGCATTGATAAGCAACGATTGCGCTGCACCAATACCACCATCAATACCGACAGAAACAATCCTAAAGAAAAAACCAAGGGAACATGCCATGCCTGACAATCAGGGATCCACTGTGCGACCTGACGAAATAACATACGCAGAACCAGCATGTGCACCAACATAATGACCAGAAAATTTTTCCCTACATAGGAGAAAATATTCGCCAACACAGTCACAGATGACAATAACGCCGACCACGACAACCCAAGATAGATACCACAAAAAACAAACAGGGTGGTAAACACCACATCGCGATAAATACGCAAATTAATATCAATCGCTGCATAGCCCGCACTGATAGATAACACCATCACCAGCAGTGCTAGCAGCATAGGTAAATACTGGAAACGGAAATTTTTTACCTGTGCAGAAACAAGATAACCCGCCAACAGAAAAACCAGGGTGAGCGGCAATACATCAATACTCCAAGGCAACCCGGGCCAATGTCTGGCAGGACGCAACATCGATTGCCACCATAACGATTCCAGTGGCTGCTGCCAAACAACATCGAGACACCGCTGCCCCAACAACAAGAAAAACAATAGCAATATCACATAGGCAAAACGCGGCATTGACCAGCGTCTGCACTCTTGCAACACAGCTATGCCCACTAGAACACACAGGAATACATGCGGCAAAAACCATAGCGAAACCAGCGAAATGGTCGGCCCTGTTGCATACAAAACACCCGCCAGATACGACAAGACATCCAGTTCACCTATCACCGCATAAACGATTCCGAGCGCCAGTAACATCACCAGATACGGTTTCAATAATCTATCCGCTTTGCGAATGACTGACTCAGACCATGGGCGATCAATATTGATGAAAACGCCTGACAGAAAAATAAAAAATGGCGTCCCTATATGTGAACATTGCAGAACCCAGCCATCGCTATACCTGAAAGCCATGGCATGCCCTAGAACTACCAGCACGCCGGCAAGACCTTTTGCGATGTCGACCGTTTGATTTCTCAAATCATTCTCTTCCAAGAGACAACTGGCAAATTACTCGATGTTTTGCACTTGTTCCCGTACCTGCTCGATCAGCACCTTCAACTCCACTGCCGCTTGCGTTGTCGTGGTACTAATAGACTTTGATGACAAGGTGTTTGCTTCCCTGTTGAGTTCCTGCATCAGGAAATCCAGTTTCCGCCCCACCGCCCCTTTGCTTTTCAGGATGCGTTCGACTTCGGTGATATGCGTATCCAGTCGATCCAGCTCTTCATCCACATCACAACGCTGGGCAAGATGCACCAGCTCCTGCTCGATACGATCCTGATTTAATTCACCCTGCAATTCGCTCAAGCGGTCACGCAATTTCTGTTTTTGCGCAGCAAGAATTTCGGGCAGAGCAATACGCACCAATGCTGCCTGTTCGCGCATATTATGCAATCTCTCTTGCATAAAAACGGCGAGCGCCGCTCCCTCTCTCTCGCGCACAATATCCATTTCTTGCAATGCCTCTGCAAACAGTGACAACGCAACAGCCGTCACTGCATCACGATCTACGCCGCTTTCGCACAACACGCCAGGACGAAACAAGAAATCAGCCGCACTCAACGGCGCAGGCGCACTGCCTGTTTTTTCAACAAGAAACGTATTAATGGTTTCTGCCGCTTGCACATAACGCTGCGCGAGCTCTGCATCAACCGTCAATGCCTCACGATTCAAAGCGGGCTGGAATTGCAAGGTGCAATCCACTTTGCCGCGCGTTAATTGCTTGCGCAGCTGTTCACGCAGAACGGGCTCCAGAAAGCGGAAGGTGTCAGGCAGACGAAAACCTGGTTCCAGATAGCGATGGTTGACGGAGCGTAACTCCCACACCAACGATCCCCAACTTTCGTTGCTTTCGCAGCGCGCAAATGCAGTCATGCTGTGCATTATTATTTATCCCTCTGCTTCAGCTTCAACGGACAATTGTCCGGCTGCATCAACACCCGCCTTGTCGCGTTGTTCCCATAACCATTCGCGCGGATACCGGGCGACCAGCTCGTCAACGATTTGCTGTGCGAGCACTTTAGGCTCACCTGCGCGCTCAAACTTATCGATACGAAAACCTGCAGCATAGTCTTCCGCACTCACCGCACCGGTTTTCGTCGCGACAGAGTCCACCGTTACCATATAAATTTTTGGCAATTCTGCACCAGCACGGTTCCCGCGCCCTTCTTTCACCTGCACCGAGCAGGGAATTTCACGCCAGTAAGTTACTTTTACTTCAGCCATATACACCTCTACAATTAGTACAGTTTTTTACACATTGACAGCTATTCTGCCATAATGAAAGAGCACGGCAGATTGCCGCGCCGCGCTATCAGGAGACCTTCTATGTCCAGACGCAAGAAACACCAGGAAGAATCTTTTGAAACTGCCGACGGCTTCCAGATTGAAGATATGGAAGGCAATGCTGTTGTCGATGATGCACTGCTGGATGACATGCTGCCAGACGAGGCCGTCAAGGCTGATGCCCTGCTGGAAGACGAACACAACCCTTTCTGGGATGACGAAGATGAAGACGACGAAAAAGAAGAGGATGAATACTTCAATTCCGTCGCCGAAAACAGCAACTGGGAAGAAGGGTACGACTACTAATCAGGGATCAATGTATCCCCTGATCCTTGAACTTCTTACCCAGTGATTCGCCACCATCGATAATCATGTTCTGACCAATCAGAAACTCTGAATCTTCTGTCGCAAAAAATAACACGCCACGCGCAATATCCAAGGGATAACCCGGACGATTCATTGGCAACGTAGCGCCCATGCCTTCACCAACCTGTTTGACGGTTTCAGCATCCAGACCGATGGCATTGCCTACCAACGGCGTGTAAACACCACCCGGCGATACACAGTTCACGCGAATTTTCTGTTCCGCCAGCTCCAGGGCAAAGGTTTTTGACAGCTGCAGCACTGCAGCTTTTGCAGACTGGTAGATATGCGGCCCGTATCCCGGCGTAGTAGCAGAAATGCTGGCAGTATTGATGATAGAACCGCCATGACCCTGCTTACGCATCTGTGCCGCAGCATATTTGCAGCCCAGAAAAACAGATCGCACTAACAGGGCAAATGTAAAATCAAAATCCTTCACCTGAATTTCTTCAACTGCACCACGCGCGCCGAAAGCCCCGGCATTATTGTGAAGAATGTCCAGCTTGCCGAATTCGCTCACCGCAAAATCCACCATAGCCTTGACGCTATCTTCACTGGTGACATCGCATTTAAAGAAACGGGTATTAGCGCCCAACTCTGCGACTGCAGCTTTACCGCCTTCCTCATTCATGTCTGCCACAATCACTTTTGCACCTGCCGATACAAAAAGCTCTGCCACACCGCGACCAATGCCACTGGCTGCGCCAGTAATAATAGCTACTTTATCTTTTAATCTTGCGCCCATAAAAACCTCTTGTGATTATTAAAAATAAAACCCGGATAAAAATTAAAATACGAAAAATCAAAATACTATAGTGCGATGACCGTATACGATAATCTTGTCATCC
>DAOMGA010000092.1:0-6474 GCA_035430085.1 Pseudomonadales bacterium | reverse complement strand
AACCCTGAATTGCGCGGAGCAGCTGGCCAGATAGCGTCAGCCATGGGGTCACATAGCTTGCGATCAAGATAATTTCTTTTATACAGATAATTTTTTGTACGAATCACTCTGGCAAATTTTGGATGACCATGTTTGTTTCGCTCGGCATAAATATAATCACGCACAACTTGTGAAGGATCGTTCAGCGTTGGCAAGAGTGAAACTCCCGGCGCATCAGTTGCGGGCGATAAACCCGCCAGTGCCAGTATGGTCGGCATCAAATCTATCGAACTGACTAATTGCTCATTGGCGACACCCGCCTGTATCACTGCCGGCAGTCGCATCACCAGCGGGGTTTTCAAACCCTCGTCATACAATGTTGTTTTAGCACCACCCAGTTGTGAACCGTTATCAGACAATACGATAATCAATGTGTTATCCAGCAAGTTTTGCTCACGCAATTTGTCGATAACCAACCCGATTTGGTAATCCGCGCGAGCAATTTCACCGTAATACCCCACCATAAACTCGCGCGTGAAAGCATTGTCATCCGCATAATAAGGCACAATCAATCTGGATGGATCTTGACGACGTAAAGGCGGGTGCCAGTCGAACGGCGCATGGGCATCCTTGCTCGCCAACCAGAAAAAAAACGGCTTATCTGGCGGACGGCGGGCTAACTCTGGCAACCAGTCTGCCGCACCACTTTCATCTCTGGGCTCCAACACGCGATCAAAATGACTTTTGAATGGCTCACCAAGATGCCATTTGCCCACGCTGGCGGTGTAGTACCCCGCTTGGCGCAGCAATTGCGGCAAACTGGTTTTATCTGCTGGCAATGGATCATCCAGATTGCGCGCGCCGGTGTTCGATGGATACAGACCGGTGAGAATACTGGCGCGGGATGGTGAGCAAGAACTGGTCGTCAGGAATGCATTTTCAAAACGCATACCTTCTGCTGCCAACCGATCAATATTGGGTGTCTGTACAACTGTATTACCAAACACACCAACATCTTGCTGCCCGACATCATCCAGCAGAAAAATGACAATATTCGGCTGCTTCGCGATATTTTGCTGTTTAGATACAGCCCATACATTGCATGCCGTCAATAATGCAGCACATAAAACGAATGGCCAGCAACGTCTCAACGTAGCGCCTCCAATACCGAATTTTCCGTTAACACTTGCGGCAGAATAACAATTTCACCGCCGCGGCCGGGAGGAAAATACAGATAGAGCGGAACACCATTGCGCTCAAACTGTTGCAGAAAACTGGTGATTTCCGGATCGCGATTGGTCCAGTCACCTTTCAGATAGGTAATGCCTTTGTCGCGTAATGTCTGCTTCACACTATCGCGACCCAACGCCACTTTTTCATTGACCAGACAAGTGAGACACCAGGCTGCCGTCATATTGATAAATACCGGCTTGCCTGCAGCACGCAGCTCTACCAATCGGGCAGCACTGTACGGTTCGGCATCACCTGTTTCAAATACTGACTGCTGCTGGATTCTGCAGGTTTCCACCACCAGAAAATGCGGCACTACCAATGCAGTCAGCAGCACGGTTATCGCCAGACCTTTCTCCCAGACCCGTGCCGATGCATCTCGCCATAGCCAGCCTGCCATGACCAACAATATCAAGCCGCCCAGTACGGCCACCATTGCCATTTGACCACCTTGCTGCCCCAACACCCAGAGCAGCCAGACGCCAGTCGCGTAAAGTGGAAAAGCTAAAAACTGGCGCAGCCGCTCCATCCATGGCCCCGGCGCTGGCAAGTTATGTAGCATTTGCGGCCAATATGCCAACAAAATAAACGGCAAAGCCATGCCCAAGCCCAGTATGGCGAACACCAGCAATGCTAACGGAGCAGATTGGGATACCGCGAACCCCAATGCGACCCCCATAAACGGCACCGAACAGGGGCTTGCCACTACCACTGCCAATACACCAGTAAAAAATGCCCCTTTGACCGGGCTGCCTGCTACCAGATTCTGGCCGATGCCCATCAAGCTACCACCGATATGCACTACACCGGAGAAAGACAAACCCAATATAAAAAACAGGTAAACCAGCAAACTGATAAACAAGGGTTCTTGTAACTGGAATCCCCAACCTACCGCTTCCCCACCAGCACGCAGCAGCAACATCACGCTAGCTACCGCCACAAATGACACCACTACGCCAGCTGCGTAAATCCAACTATGGAGATGCGCTTCGTCATCTCGCTCTCGCTGCGCAGCCATCGCAAATACTTTCAAAGACAACACCGGAAATACGCAAGGCATCAGATTCAGAATCAATCCACCCAGCAAAGCCATCAAAAAGACCATCGACAGATTAGGCGCTATATGTGCAGCAGGGGTATCCGGCAGAGACGGCTGTACATTCGCCGGTGCAGCAATAACAGGCGCCCCATCAAGCAGCTCTGCTGTCCCTGCCGCCAGATCAATTCGGACAAATTGCTGCTGGGGCGGATAACACAAACCGGCTTCCGCACAACCTTGTGATTCAACCGCTATTGTAAATGGCTGCGCGGGCGGAGCGGCAAACGTGACAACGACCTGCGTCTGGTGATGATAAATTTCCGTATCGCGCTCGAAATACTCATCGTACTTGCTCTCGCCTGTGCGCATGGCGAGCATGATGGACAACGGCTTTCCATCGCTTGTTGTGGCTTCAATTTTCATGCGCTCCCGATACAGAAAATATCCGGGAGCAATCGTCCAATCCAGCAAAACGCGATCAGAGGCAACTGAAGGTAACAGCTGGTATGCCTCTTCGACAGGAAGGAACTCTACTTCATTAGCCGCACGACCAATACCATCCAGTCCGGCACTGACTTGCGCCTGTAGCGAAGACATTGTCCACAACAATAAAGCCGCGCCCAGTGTTGCCTTCAAGAGGCGTGCAATCTGCATGCAATATCTCCAGCTTGTTACCATTCGACCACATGATGCTCCAGAGGTTCCAGCGCCACCACTCAAACACTGTTGCATTGTATAGACAGTCTATGCCTATCAAGAGCCTCTTTATATCGTGGTATTTCTGTTAGGCTATGCCCGATATGAATACTTTTTACAGCAGTAGCCGCATAAATATTCAGGTAGTTGTTTTACTGCGACGGGCTCTTCCAGTAGTCGCCGGGTTGCTGCTGAGCGGATGCCAATGGCTGCCACAAACAACTGACTGGATGCCGGAACATTGGCCTTGGCAGGAAACTGAATCCCCTCGGGATCAGGCGGCAGTGACGCGGCAACAATCTATTGACAGTTTGATCGCCAAAGGAAATTTGGCATTTACCAAAGACAGACTGAGCATACCCGCCAATGACAATGCCCTGATGTATTACCGTGAAGTACTCAAACTGGATCCTGACAGCGAGGAAGCACACGAAGGACTGCAACAGGTCAGCAAACGCTTCCGCAAACTGGCGCGTACAGCTCACGATAATGGCAACGGCAAACAAGCGCGAAAATACCTCCGGCAAGCTGAATTAATCACGGGCACAGACAATCCTGAAAACCGTAAACTTCGACAACAACTGAGTGAAACACCTAAAGGACAAGATCCGCGATCACTGGACACTCAGTTCAAAGAAAGATACGACGCTTCACAAAAAAACTGACAGCCGTTTTGCCAAAGGACAAGAAAACGCTATGACTCTGCGACGACAATTATTCCTCAGCCTGACAATGCTCTTTGTCGTTTTGCTGGCGGCTAGCATGACCACCAGCATTTACAGTGCACGCACACATATGCACGAGCAAATTGCTATTCGCACACAGGAGACCGCCAACACCCTGGCTCTCTCGCTTGGCGCTGCAATATCCAATAAAAACACTGACGCTATCCAGCTAATCACGAATGGGATCTCTGAACACGGATTCTACAGCGCCATTATCTATCGAGACATGCAGGGCAAGAGCCTTATTGAGCGTCACAAACCTGCGCAGGAATATCCAGCGCCTAAATGGTTTGTCCAATGGCTGTCCATGGATGCGCCAATATCCAATGCTGATGTCATGGTCGGCAATATACCAACGGGCAACGTACAGTTAACCGCAAACCTCGCTTATGCCTATAAAGATTTATGGGCAAGCTTTTCTGAGCAACTCGTTGTATTCACACTGGCAAGTGCTCTGACATACATCCTGTCTTCTTTTGCGCTAAAAATCCTCCTGTCACCACTGCAAAAAGTCGAAGAACAGGCCGCTGCCATCTGTGAACGTCATTTTATTGAACAACAACCACTACCTAAAACACGCGAACTTCGCCATGTAGTTGAAGCAATCAATCGCATGAGTCGCAAACTAAAAGTCATTTTTCATGAACAACTTGCATTGACTGAAAGTTTAAGAGCCCAATCCCATCTTGATCCAGTTACGGGACTTTCAAATCGCCGTGAATTCAATGCCCGACTACAAGCAATTGCTGACAGCGAAACAGGCAATGGCGGCTGCCTGATCATTTTACAAGTCAGCAACTTTGGTCGATACAACCTGGAGCACGGTCATGAAGCTGGCGACGAATGCTTGCGAACCATTGCCTCCCACATTCAAAACATTTCACCTGAAACACCAGATGCCATTATTAGTCGCCGCGCCGGCGCTGACTTTGCTATCTATCTACCTAGAATGGATTCTGAGAGCGCGAAAAAACTGCTGTCTAACCTGATTGAACATCTGGCAGGTCTGGATCTTCTGTTTAATCACAATATACATGCAGGTGCTGCTTGCTGCGATTTTTTACGTGCGGATCATAAACTGCTATCTGAGGCTGACACCGCACTGCGCCAAGCCCAATCTCGAGGCCATAGTGACTGGAAAGTATTTCAGGATGGCGATGTTGCTCAAATTGCGCGTGAAGCGCGCCAATGGTTCACCAGTCTGAACCGAATTCTACAAGACAAGAATATTACATTTCACTACCAGCCTATTTTCGGTTATCAGGAGAAACATGCGCGTGCTGCGGAGATTTTTTGCCGCATCACCATGCATGAAAAACTGATCCATGCCGGGATTTTCTTGCCCATGGCAGAGCGCTTTGGTCTGGCAGAAGCGTTTGACCGGCTCATTTTTAATGAAATAAGAACACGTAGCGAAGCTGCAAACTGCACTACACCTCTATTTATCAACCTTTCACCGCACAGCGTAAGATCTCCCGATTTTATCAACTGGCTCATGAGCTACCTACAGGAACATCCGGACTTTTCAAAACGCCTTATTGTGGAAACATCTGAATATCTAGTCAGGACAGGATCAGAAAAAATTCACGAACTCTGCGAGTTGCTTCATCGCCATGGCGCAAAGCTATCTCTCGATCATTTTGGAATCCATAGTGCTGCATTTGGCTATCTGCACAGTTTGCCTCTGGATTTTCTGAAAGTTGACCGCAGCTTTATCCGCGATATCCATCTCAACACTGACAACCAGTTTTATGTTCAATCACTCGTACAGATTGCACACAGCTGCGACATCACCATTCTGGCAGAAGGAGTTGAAAACACTCAGGAATGGGACTGCCTACACAATTTAGGGATTGATGCCGGACAAGGATATTTACTGGGTCGCCCAGAAAGCACAATTCAAACCATACGATCGTGATTGGAATACACAGATGTCAACACTAGTATTTTCTTTTCGTATTATCAGGTGGGAAATTTTTCCACTGCTCTTCCTGTTATCAACCACGCTACTTGCCGACAATAATACCATCAGCGCCACTAACGGCTGGGTGCGCGCCACACCACCTGGATCGCGCAACGCTGTAGCTTTTCTAACACTTAATAATCACGGAGCCACAGATAAAATACTGCAGAGTATTCAATGCGACACACAGATAGCTGCACGCTGCGAGATTCACGAACACATCAACAAAGAAGGCAAGATGCGCATGCAGAGAGTGACTGATCTTAGCGTACCGCGCATGGGAACCAGGCAGTTTGCTCCAGGTGGTTACCACATCATGTTACTTGAACTGACAGAACCACTGATTGCAGGCACAACCGTAGAGTTCACTTTTATCTTTACCGATCAAACCCAGTACCATTTCAATTTTCCCGTGAAACCTGTAGCTCAAGAGTAACACCATGCCAATACTGCACTCGCCCACAATTAGCATTGCCACGTTTATTTCACCACACCGTATTGCATTGCTGATTTTGACCATTTTGCTTACTGCTTGTGCAATGAGTCCACAGACGGTGTACATAAAACCTGAATTGAAAGTCCCAACCATGCCTATTGGACATGGTCGACCGCTTGCCGTAGAAACGCGCGACCTTCGCCACGACTCCACACTGGGCACGTTAGGCGGAGTATATAAAACAGCCGCACTAACAACTGACACTCGCATAGAGCAATCCATTACTCAAGAAGCTATTACAGTGCTGCAAGGCTGGGATTTTGTTGCCGCACCAACCAGTTTGAGTCAGCCAACCACAGACCGGTTAACGATTACGATAAAAAATATTGAATACCAACACCCGGCG
>DAOMGA010000091.1:0-6556 GCA_035430085.1 Pseudomonadales bacterium | reverse complement strand
GCTGTTGACATAGACATTATTGACATCCAGCAACAAGTCACAATCCGCTTCTGCAATTACCGCATTGATAAATTCGATCTCGGATAACTGACGAAATGGCGCGGCATAATAAGACACATTTTCTATTGCGATGCGTCGCTCCAGCCTGTCCTGCACTTCACGAATCCTGGCGGCTGTATTTTTTACCGCTTCATCGGTAAACGGAATCGGCATCAGATCATACAGATGCCCGTCTGCACTGCAGTAACTCAGGTGTTCGCTGTAGCAGAGAATATTGTGTGTGCTAAGAAATGATTTCAGCTGGGCAATAAAATCCACATCCAGCGCATCAGTACCACCTAAAGACAAGGACAAACCGTGCGCAAGAAAAGAAAATTTTTCTGTGAGTTGATGCAAAGGTCTAAGCGTAGCGGCGGATGTGCCTATCCAGTTGTCCGGGGTTACTTCCATAAAATCCAGCTGCAGTGCATCCAGGTTCAGCAGGGATTTTAATAATCCCCGCCGGACACCGAGCCCTGCACCTGCTGGTAACTGCTGCAACCATTCAGAGCCTGGATACATCGCTCTTATTTTGCCGGTTTCTCAGCAGCTGCATTATCGCCTTCCATCGCTTCACCGCATTTGCCTTCACCACACTTGCCTTCAGCATGGGACTTGTCACCAGCGGCTTCACCGGCATCTTTGCATTGTTTTCCATTATCTTCGCCGCATTTGCCTTCACCGCACTTACCCTCACCGCATTTGCCTTCCGGGCAGGTCTTGGCGTCTCCGCATTTACCTTCGACACCGCTTTTGCCCTCACCACCACCACCGCCAGATGCGGCATGGTTCAGGTTAAAGCCGGAAGCCAGTTCCGTATTGCTGAACGGGTTGCCAGCGGCTTGTGCCAGTGGTGCGCTTATCGCTCCGGCCAGCGCCACAGCTGCAAACAGTGAGTTTTTATTTAGCAGGGGATTGTTCATGCCAGTTCTCCGAATGGGTGTTTCAGGATACCGAGGAAATCGTGGTCTGTCCCCTGTTATTGGATAGAATGTCCCTGTACACCCTCTTCTGGAGCTACGCTATGACATCAAAAACTCTCTCTGCAATACCCGCCATGCTGGCCAGCCTGCTGTTGAGCGCATGCGTTGGCGGAGCAGGCGATGCCGCCAAACCGGATGCAAAAGCTTTTGAGTGGGCGCTGTCAGAAGATATACGCTTCAACACGGTGGTTACCGAATGCAGTCCACTAAGCCCTGAGTTGGCAAAAACTGCACAGCAATTGCGCCAGCAATGGCAAAAAAACTATTGGCCCGCACTCAGTGCAGCGGATTATCAGTACAACCTGAAACAAGCCGCCAGAACCTATTTTTATAATGGCGAAAAAGTTTCCTTGCCTGCGGTCAAACTCATGACCCAGCAAAAATCAGCTGCACTCGACAGTATTTACCGCGCCAAACGTCTTCCGGAAAAACAACGCGAATATTGCGAGACACGTTTAAGCAGCTATGAGCGCCATGAAGACGGTCTCGGCAACCCTGCTTACAAAAATCGCTTGCTGTATCTGAACGAACTGGCTCAAGGTCATGGCGCGCCCGCTCTCACACCTCGTGCCTTACCATCGCTTGCAGGCACGCTAGGGCCGTCCACCAGCGGCGCATCGTTGTATAGCGTTGAACAACTTAGCCATAGCACCGGCTGCCAGAAACCCGAGATATTCACCGTTCACAACCAGGGGCCTGCAGAACTCTTTGCTGTTTACTGCACACCACCACAGGATATGTTTATCAGTTGTGAATGGGGTAGCTGCAACCGATTAGCGAATTAAAAACGCTTTCTTTTCTTCTTCAGTGGCAGGGCGCAGGATGCCGTGATTGGCATCCAGCACCACCACATCGCCATCCTGAAAAACCTGTGTGCCGATATCGGTTTTAACAATCGCCGGAAGGCCATATTCACGCGCCACCACTGCACCGTGCGATACCGCGCTGCCAATATCCGTTGCCAGACCACCGATCAAGCTGAAATAGGGTGTCCACGCTATATCGGTAATCGGCGCGATAAGAATATCGCCCGCTTCCAGTTTATTGGCTTCACTCACCACACGCGCCACTTTGGCAATACCGGTGACACAACCGCGACTCACGGTTTTTCCGCGCACAATTTTATCGGCGGGCAATTGTGATAAATCCGGCTGCAGCGGCGACGGTTTCCCCACAAACACATCGGGAAACTGCAATGCCTGTTGTTCCTTCATCGCAGCGCGCCGCAACATTGCGCGTTCACCCCACTGACTGGATGCAGGACTATTCAGACATTCACCCAACTCTTCATGCGTGAGAAAATACACAGCATCAACATCCGGTAAAAACTTTTCCACCACCATCATCTGTGCCAACTCACGGTATGCCTGTTTGAACATACGCTTGATGGCAATGAGTCTGGATTTGGAAAACTCTCGCCCGACTACACCACCACGCGCAATCCTGACGAGATAGCGAATCACCGCATTTTGTTGCTGATACAAGAGATTGCCTGTTGATGCCGATGTGGACGCAGAAGCAGCGTGTGCTTTTTTTATCGGCTGCCCCAATAAACCACGCACAGACACCTGCAGGGTTTCAATCAACGGTTGCGGATCGCAAGCCCATTCCTTTACCCGCAGATCCATTTCACTGATGGAACGATGGCCGTGACGGGCTATATAACGCGAAAATTCCTTGCCCGCCGCACCGGAATCTGCCGAGCGCAAATAACCCAGAGCATCAGCGCTGGATACCTCAATAAAACGCTCGCGAACATGCGGCTGTTGCAACAATAATTTCTGGATACGATCAGCGCCCTGCGCGATATCAGCGCTCTCGACATCTTCTGCGCCTGCTAACAATGCCGCCACCATCGTATGGTGTTCATCAGTGACAGTTTTACCTTTTGCCAGTATCCCGAGCAATAAAGGCATCATCATGCCAGCCACCGTAGACGACACCAGATGCGAATGGTGTGCGCTCTGCATCTCACCCATAAAACTATCAATCATTTTCCATTGCGCCAGCGCCGAGCGCTGGTGAGACAATGCAACAGATTCAGCCTGCTTCTGCAAAGCACTGCTATGTTTGCCAGCTGAAAACAGGGTTTTGAAATACTTTATCAACACTGGAATACGCTGTATCAATGAAGGTTTTACAAAGCCTTCATTGAGCTCGGGTATCAGACGACCACATACCGCCATGGCAAGATCATCGGCATTCGTACCGAATGCTTTTAGCGCGGTCCATGACATCGTGGAAAGGTTCATGAACATATGGCCGTAGAAATTACTCATCACGTACCAGTGATTGTCTTCTTTTTGCAAAATACCAAAATCAATAAAAAGACGCTGCATACCCACTTCCAGGCCGCGCCCGGTCACTGAATGCGTCAGTGGACACAATGCGCCGGGCAAAGCCTCGCTGACATTGCAACGGGTATAGATATGTTTTTCATCCAGTAAAGGCGTATCCAGCTCATTGAGATCCGCGCCCAACGTGGTGATGGGGCGCGCTTGCAGCCAACACAAAACGCCTTCCTGATTGATAGCCCATTCCATGTCGAGCGGAAAACCCATTTTCGCTTCGGCATTGAGCGCTTCCTGCAACAAGGTTTGCAGTTGCTGCGTTGACAGCAATGCTGAACTGCCCACCAGATCCTGCTCGATTATTTTTCCGCTTCTATCCAGCACATAGTGATCCGGTGTAGCTTCACCACTCACCAGTTTTTCACCCAGACCGCTCACCGCATCAATCACAATATGTTGTCGGGAACTGGTCACTGGATCGGCGGTAAACAAAACACCCGCCACGGCTGCAGGCACCATTGTCTGTACGACAACACACATTTCTACGACTGGCATTTCCGCGTTTGCATCAGCCGATTTTTTACTCTGGTAAGCCATAGCCGAAACATTCTGGATCGAATGCAAACATTGTTCGATAGCCGCTACGAGTGCCGCATCGCCTTCCACATCCAGAATAGTTTCATATTGACCGGCAAATGATGCATCGACAGAGTCTTCGCCGATGGCTGATGAACGCACCGCCACTTTGCCGCCACCGATGGCATGGTATTGCGCCAGTAAATCTGACGGCATATTACCCGGCTCAGCATGCTGGATAACAAAACCGGCTGGCACATGCAAACCGAGTCGAATCAGTTTTGCCAGCCCTTCTGCTTTACCGCCTACCGCTTCGTTGGTAATTTTTTGCAGCGGAATAATATGTGGCATCAGGTATGTTTCCTTATCAGAGAATATTTCTAAGACATTAGAGAATATTTCTACTCAAGGAAAAGGTTTAGCGTTTTTCTTGTCTTCTTCACGCAAGCGTATTAAATCTTCTTTTGATGGCTTCTTGCCCGTCTCATAAAAATACGCCATCGATATCGCGACATCACGGATATTGCTGCGAATCATTTTGCCGAGAAACAGGTTGTGCAGAAGTCCACCAATAAAACCCAGGCCCATTTCATACGTCATGGTGCAGGTCAGTTTGCAGGAGCTGTCATTAATCTTGTCGATACGATAAGTAAAATGGGCAGCGCCAAAAGGTTTGGCTGGCTTGTCACCATTATGGAGGCGAATTACAAAACCCCTGCCTTCATTCCATTCGGTGACAGTTTCATCCAGCGCCTGTTGCGGGCCGGATACACGGCGGCTGGCGCCCACGCCTTCTTTCTTGTCGCTGGTAATCACGCACTTGTTGATACCCGGTACATAGTTATTGGCTAATGACAGATCTTTCAACTTTTCCCAGGCCTTCTCGGCAGTGATCTTGACGGTGGCGTTATAAACGGCGATGTGGCCCATGGTCGGTTTCCTAAGCAGAGGGGGTAAAATGGCGAATGGTCAAAACGAACGCTGATAATAGCCTATAGCGGCTCGCCAGCCATCACAGAGGATATGCGCATGACAAGCAGCTTACGTACAGGCTTCATCGGTCTCGGCACCATGGGCGCCCCGATGGCCGGCCATCTGGTGCGTGCCGGACACACCGTTCAGGCATTCAACCGCCATCCGGAGCGCGCTGCGGCATGGCAGCAACGCTTTCCGCAAGGTCATCTCGTCGATTCCATCGCCAGCGCTGCTGCCAATGCCGACGTGGTATTCACCTGTGTGGGCGGCGATAACGATCTGCGTGAAGTGGCGCTGGCCGCATTTCCGCATATGCGCCCCGGCAGTACGCTGGTGGATCACAGCACGACATCGGCTACCGTGGCGCGAGAACTGGCAGCGGAAGCCGGGAAGTACGGTCTGCATTTCATGGATGCACCGGTCTCCGGCGGTCAGGCAGGCGCGGAAAATGGCCAACTGGCGATCATGGTCGGCGGTGACCCCACTGTTTTCGCACGCATTGAGCCGGTGCTGGCAGCGTACGCAAAACGCGCCAGACTGATCGGCGCTGTCGGTGCCGGGCAACTCACCAAGATGGTCAACCAGATCTGTTTTACCGGCGTAGTGGCCGGCTTGGCTGAAGGCCTGTATTTCGCCGAACAAGCCGGCCTGGATACACAGGCCGTGCTGGACGTGGTATCACAGGGCGCAGCCCAGTCATGGCAAATGGATAACCGTGCGCAAACCATGTTGCGCGGCGAATACAACTTCGGTTTTGCGGTGGACTGGGTACGAAAAGACCTCGCTATTGTGCTGGCAGAAGCGACTGCACTCGGCTGTGAATTGCCGGGTGTGCAGCAAATCAACGGCTGGTATGGCGAACTGCAGCAAATGGGACACAGCAGAAGTGACACATCGGCTCTGCTGGAAAGATTGCGTCATAGCAGCTGATATACTGGCACCCGTTCATTTATCGAGATGTATTCATGTTAACCAACGATGTTTTGCGCAGCGTGCGCTATATGCTCGATTTTAGTGACGCACACATCATCAACATCATGGCAATGGATGATTTCGAAGCCAAGCCGGAAGACGTAACAGCCTGGTTAAAAAAAGATGAGGAAGAAGGTTATGCGCCCTGCCCACCGGCTGCACTGACACACTTTCTGGATGGCCTGGTCATCTTCCGGCGCGGCAAACAGGAAAACGCACCGGTAGTACCGGTTGTCAGCAACGCATTTGAAAAAGATATCGACCACAACAACATCAACAACAACGTCGTACTGAAAAAATTGCGCGTGGCATTTGAGTTGAAAGAAGAAAACCTGCACCAAATCATGGAAGCTGCCGGTTTCAAGATTTCCAAACCGGAATTGAGCGCCCTGTTCCGCAAGAAAGGGCACAAGAACTATCGCGCCTGCGGCGACCAGTTCTTGCGCAATTTCCTCAAAGGGCTGACGCTCTGTATTCGGGGTTAATTTGCATTTAGGCTAGCCTGCAGGCAACTGATAAGACACGCGAGCACCATCCAGCAACACATACGACTGCTTTAGCAGCCGATTGAATACAGCTTCTATTTCTTTTTCTGAATACTGCAAACCACAGAGTGTTTTCACAGTAGAACGCAGGGTTTTTTCTGTGCGCGGCAGTGCAGATTTACGTTTCTGCAAATTAGCCAATACCAGTGCGAGTAACTCGTCGGCTTTTTTCTTG
>DAOMGA010000090.1:5683-6610 GCA_035430085.1 Pseudomonadales bacterium | reverse complement strand
TTGGCAACTCACCTGCCGATGAATATCATGTCATTGCCTGGCTACTTGTCGCCGCATTGACCTCGGCAACCATTGTTTTATTCCAGAAAACCAGAACAGAACCAACAGCCGATACAGCCTGGTTCACCTTGACATTGACAGCCACCACGTTGGCTTATCTGATCTGGTTTTCAATATTTTCGATGGCGATGTCTGCCGGTCACTTTTATTTCCCCGTGCAATGGCTGCTCTGGGTGACCTTGCTGCATCTCAGCCAGATAAAACGCTTTGAAGCACCCGTTTATACAGCAGCAATGGCATTGGGGGTAATCGTTACTGCAGTTTCGCTCATGCCAACGCAGAGTCGAAATGAGATTTTTTTGCAGGACCGCACCCACACACCTGACGATAAGTCCCTTTATCAAGCCGCAGATTTTATCCAGCACCATACATTTCATGCGCCGTTGGCCGGCTGCGGTTACGGTGGTTATCCGCGTCATCTTGAATATCTATTACCGGCATCGCAGAACTTTTATGATTGCCTGGATCTGATTGAAGACCATGTCGATCTGGCAGAAGACCACTACCAGTGGAGCAGCCCGCTTGATTTTAATATTGTCATTTCCCTGCAGAGTATCGGTTTCAACACAGCATCCTCGATGGTGCTGGAGGCTTGCAAATCCAATGTGCTTTACCAGAACAGTGATGTACTGATCGTACAGTGCCGCTTTACTGACCTGCAGAAAATAGATCTTGACGTATTGATGACAGAAATAATCAGCAATAGAAAATGGTACAAAACCCGATTAAGCAATATGTTGCCTACCAAACCCACGGCTCATTTTCCAGTTCAATATCAAAATGCTTCTTTACATCAAAACGAATAGCATTAGCCAATTCAAGTATCTCTTCGCCGCTAGCACCATGACGATTCACCAACACGAGCGC
>DAOMGA010000090.1:0-5656 GCA_035430085.1 Pseudomonadales bacterium | reverse complement strand
CAAGCAGGTCCAAGACAACGCCCTTTCCACCCCAGTTGATCAATTAACCAGGCGGCGGCAATTTTCACACGGCCACCTTCACCGGTATAAAAAGCAATATCCGGGTAACGTTTTTGCAATACTGAAAAATGCTGCTGCGTAATTTGTGGGTTCTTGAAAAAGCTTCCTACATTGGGGAGCACCTTCGGATCCGGCAACCGGCTGCGGCGCACGGCGCATACCGCTTCTTTTACTAACAAAGGTGTGATGCCATTTGCCGCCACGTCAGCACCATGATGCACAACAAGATACTGACTTAGCGCATCATAATCAGCATTGACTGCAGGCTCGGTAGGCAGCGAAAACACCACCGAGGTGATAATGGTTTTGTGCGCCAATTCTTGTTTAAAAATACTATTGCGGTACGCAAATTGACAAGCATCATTATCAAGATTGAATACCTCACCGGTCTCGATCAACACACCGCGAACACTGCTGATAAACTTTGCCACCTCAACGCCGTAAGCGCCGATATTCTGCACAGGTGCAGCACCTACCGTTCCGGGAATCAAGGCCAGATTTTCGAGACCGTACCAGCCTGATGCAATAGATTTTTCCACCCAATGATGCCAGTGCATACCGGCACCAACCCTTACCTTCACAGACTGTGCATCACGGGATTCCAGATGGATTCGCTCATCCCTCAGCCGCAATACCAGACCGGGATAATCACGTGTCATCACGATGTTGCTACCTTCACCCAGCGGCATCACGGGGATGTCTTTTTCTCGAGCCAGCGCCAGCGCAGCCAGCAACTCATCCTGACTGACTGGCTCACAAAAGAACGCGGCACGCGCATGCAATCCGAGCGTGTTATACGGCTGCAAGTCGACTTGTTCACGTAGCATATGCGTCACTCAGCATCGCAAACCTTCTCATAGTTTTTCACGCTGGATATGCTCCAGCAAACCCTGCGCAGCGTCTTCAACGAGATTCAGTACCAGTTCGAAACCTTCTGGTCCATCACTGTAAGGATCAGGCACCTGACTGTATTGTCGCTGTTTGCTGAAATCCATAAACAAACCCAGATGACCTTTGAAATCTTTTGGCTGCAATGCTTTCAAATTGCCAAGATTCATGCGATCCATGGGGAGAATAAAATCAAACAGGTAAAAATCTTCCGGCTTCACTTGTCGCGATATTTGCTGACTCAGATCATACCCACGCGATGCAGCAGCCCGGATGGTGCGTGGATCCGGTGGATTGCCCACATGAAATGCAGCCGTAGCTGCTGAATCAATTTTTATTCGATCAGAAAATCCAGCGTCGTAAACATGTCGTTCAAAAACACCATGCGCTGTGGGTGATCGACAAATATTGCCAAGACAAACAAACAATACACTGACAGACATATCAACCACCATGCGTCTGCAAGTAATTACGCACAACATCCAGATCATGTTGCGTATCAACACCGGCGGGGATTTTCAGACAAGCTTCCTGCACCTGAATCACTGCGCCTTTGTACAAGGCTCGCAATTGCTCCAACTTTTCAATTTGTTCCAACATACATGGAGGCCAACTTACATAGCGATGCAAAAAACCGGCACGATAGGCATAAATACCGATATGGCGACATCCCCACTGCATGATGCCATTCTGTTCTGTTTGTAGACCATCACGCGGCCATGCAATCGGTGCCCGGCTGAAATACAAAGCCTCTCCCTCTTCATTCGTGACTACTTTTACAGCATTAGGATCACGAAACTGATTTTCATCTGTGATGCTTTCACACAATGTCGCCACATCGGCACGCGGATTAGCCAATAAAACCGCTGCCACCTGATTAATCACCGCTGCAGGTATGAGAGGCTCATCTCCCTGCACATTCACCACTGCGACCTGTTCAGACCAGCCCTGTTGTTCTGCCACTTCCTGCAAGCGATCAGTACCCGAAGGATGATCTGCACGTGTCATGGCAACCTCGGCACCAAAACTGCGCGCAACATCGGCAATACGCTGATCGTCTGTGGCTATCAGCACTTGCTCCGCTTCACTCGCCATCGCACGTTGCCACACATGCTGGATCATGGGTTTGCCGGCAATATCCAGCAATGGCTTGCCCGGCAGGCGTGTTGATGCATAACGCGCAGGAATAACCACCACAAAACTCATTCAATACCCCGATTTTTTTCAATGAAAGTTTTTTTCAATTTTTTTCTGAAGCTGATCCAGCCATACAGCAGGCAACTCCATCTGCACGTGCAAGGCATAAAAATCATCATTTGCCAGCGAATTACATTTCACAGCATCTTTTTCTGTCATCACGACAGGAAATGCATTGTTGAACTGCAAATCTTCTGCGTTATATATATGATGATCCGCAAATGGATGCTCTAATACCTCAAGACCCAGCATTCGCAATGTGTCAAAAAAACGCGCGGGGTTCCCTATCCCTGCCACTGCATTTACGGTCGTACCTTTAGGAAGTGTATCCAACGGTAATATTTCACCACTGTGAACTGCAACCCAGTGTTGGGCATGCAAGTGTGTTTGTAGTACCGGTGCACTCAAAGTGTCAGGCAAAAAATTTCCGCACCCTGCGCCATTCACCACCACATAATCGACCATCTTTAATCGCGATACCGGTTCACGTAATGGACCTGCAGGCAAACAAAAGCCGTTACCTGCACCGCGCGCACCATCCAGCACAGCAATTTCCAGCGTGCGCGGTAATGCATAGTGTTGCATGCCATCATCTGAAAGAATTAAATCTACCGGCGCCTGTGTCAATAAAAAATGTGCCGCATCAAGTCGCTGACGACCAATCACCACCGGAGATCCTGTAATACGTGTCATCAATAGCGGCTCATCGCCTACTTCATTCGCACTGTCTGTTGTCTGGACAAGTTTCGGTGCACCTGTATGACTGCCGCCATACCCTCGACTAATAATCCCAACACGCACGCCTCGTTGACGCAACTGGATTGCCAGTTCACATAGCAATGGGGTTTTACCCGTACCGCCCACGCTGATATTCCCCACGACAACCACAGGAACAGACAAGGGATAAATCAGAGGTGTTAAATAGTATCGGCGCAGCCGAGCGAGCAATTGGAACAATAACGAAAACGGCCAGAGAACAATCAGCAGAGGTCGGCAGCTGATATCGTTGCGATACCAGAGGCGTTCCAACAGATCATTCAGCGTTTTCATCGCGCAGTGTCGTAATGCTCAATCGCGTAAAGCCCAATTGCCCGGCAACATCCATGGCGGTGACAACAGCTTGATGGGTCGCCTTGGCATCAGCAGATAGAATCATGGGAATATCAGTATTGTCTCCCGCCACTTCACGCAAGGCTTTGCGCAATGTTTCAGGCTTATTGTCTATCACTGATCTGCCATTGACAGAATATCCACCATTTTCATGCACGGCCAGTTCAACGGTATCCGGCTGCCGTTGCTGACCTGCCGTCACCTCTGCAGTGGGCAAATCCAGTTTTAATTCGGCATTGTGCGTAAAGCGGCTGGATACCATAAAAAAAATCAGCAATACCAGCAAAATATCGATAAAAGGCACGACGTTGATGTAGTCATCTTGCCTCGAACGTTTACGCAATTTCACAACGGCCTCACTTATCGCCGTCTGATTTGTCGCTGCCTTTAACCTTGCGATCAGAGTGCAGTGCGTCAACCAGTTTCATCGCATCTTGCTGGATGCCAATCATGAAGCCATCCACCAGTCGGTAAAAATAACGGCTCAATAATGAAGCAGGGATCGCCACTACCAATCCAGTCGCTGTAGCAATCAAGGCTTCTGAAATGCCTCCCGCCAATGCACCAGGATTGCCTGTGCCACCTTCCAGCATAATCGCGGAAAATATTTTGATTGTGCCGACTACGGTTCCCAACAATCCCAGTAAAGGAGCAATATTGGCAATGGCACTCAGTGCCGTGAGATAGCGTTCAAGATCGTGCTGCACACGGTTCGCTGCTACTTCCATGCTTTCAATCATTACTGCGCGACTGTGCCGGGTATTGCTCAATCCTGCAGCCAGTACTTGTCCTAATGGTGAAGAATCATGCACCGCCTTGATTTTGTTGCCATCCAGCTGCCCTTGTTGCAACCAGCGCCATATTTCCGCCAACAGCGTCGAGGGAATGATTTTTCCCGGATTCAAAGACCAATAACGCTCAGCAGAAATGGTGACAACAATGACAGAACACAATAGCAACGGGCCCATCATCCAACCGCCTGCCAATACTATTTCGTACACACTGATCCCCTTTTACACCGCGCCAGAACGACGCCAACTTTAACACAAGCACCTATGGCTTAGGACGTACTGAGCTTATGATGCGCCGGGGACGCCATCCCATAGACATTGCCCTGCTTTCTGGCGAATTACAGCCAGTCGCTCATTGTGCGCTTGCAACTCGGAAGCCGATGCAGGAATGACTCGCAAACGCGCTGCCAGTGAGGCATCAATACGCCTGATACCAGCTTCACGGCTCACCTCACCACCAGTCATGCTGCCTTCACCTTGCGTACCCGGTAATAGGCTGACCTGACCGCCTGTCATCGCCAGATAAACATCTGCCAGAATTTCCGCGTCGAGCAATGCGCCGTGCAACTCCCGATGCGTATTGTCTACATCGTAGCGTTTACACAATGCATCCAGTGAATTGCGTTGCCCGGGATGACGCTCCTTGGCCAATCTCCACGTATCGGTAATATGGCAGATGTTTGCCAATGAAAACTCTGTACCCTTGACGCGCGATACTTCGTGATTGATGAATCCGGTATCAAATGCGGCGTTATGAATGATTAATTCTGCGCCATCTACAAAGGCGAGAAACGATTCGACTATTTGTGCAAACAAAGGTTTGTCGGAAAGGAATTCACTGGTAATACCATGCACCGCCAAAGCGCCTTCTTCACTCTCCCGCTCAGGGTTAATGTATTGATGGTAATGCCGCCCTGTCAGTTTCCGACCAATAATTTCTACACAACCAATCTCGATAATCCGGTTGCCTTGCGCAATATCCAGACCGGTTGTTTCTGTATCCAGCACAATCTGTCGCATCAGCAATCCTGATTTCGCATCAATTCTTCAATAGCACGGTTAGCCAACTGGTCACAGCGTTCATTTTCGGGATGCCCACTGTGCCCTTTTACCCAATGCCAGACCATTTTATGGTGAGCGGCAGCCGAATCCAGTCGCTGCCAAAGATCCTGATTTTTTACCGGTTTTTTGTCACTGGTGCGCCAATTGTTTTTCTTCCAGTTTGCCATCCAGGTCATAACGCCCTGGCGCACATATTGAGAGTCAGTCGTTAACTCAACATCGCACGGCTCTTTTAAATTTTCTAGTGCGGCAATGGCAGCCATGAGCTCCATCCTGTTATTCGTGGTATGCGCCTCAGCGCCATAAATTTCGCGCTCATGATCCCCGTAACGCAAGACTGCGCCCCAACCACCGGGACCAGGATTTCCCTTGCAAGCACCATCCGTAAACACAAAAATTTTTTTCATATTTTGACTATTTCATCAGACATTCAATGAAGACTGGATCGACGCGAACGTGTTGTCGGCGCAACCGGTCTGGGCGCCAGTGCTGACAAAGGATTACGCAACGCCATTTTCTCCCAGGGTGCAATCAGGGGACTGACACCC
>DAOMGA010000089.1:0-6630 GCA_035430085.1 Pseudomonadales bacterium | reverse complement strand
GTAAGTTTCTGCTACACCAAAACGGAATTCATCAACAGGAACGGGTTCAACATTACGGCCATCGGCTTGCACCACTGTCATCTTCAGACGCTTTTTATCTGTATCGAGAATACGCACATCGTAGAAAGACATGGATGACGCATTAATCATATGCAAGCGTACGGTTTCACCAGGCTTGAAAGTACCTGTCCAGTTCTGTGCCGGTGTTTTACCGTTGACCAGAAAGGTGTAGCCACTGACATCAGACAGATCGGTAGGTGACATACGCATCACTCCCCAATCACTGGCGTGTTGCCAGGCGAGTTTGAAACCGTTGTCGCGCATATCCTGAAAAAAATCGCCTACTGTGCGCCGCGCTTGATTGTAATAGTCGGATGCCATTTTCAGGTTGGATAAAATATCGTCGGATGACTCTTCACTGAAATCGGAAAACATCACCACGTATTCCCTTTCATTCTGTAACCGCTCAGCCTGCACTGGATCAACACCTTGCGGCCGGATGATTAACGCACCATACAATCCGTCCTGCTCCTGACCGTTGGTGTGCGAGTGATACCAGTAGGTACCGCTCTGGCGCACCGTGAAACGGTAAGTGAAAGTTTGTCCCGGTCCGATGCCCGGATAATTATTAAAACCCTTCACGCCATCCATCGCGCCCGGCAACAAAATACCGTGCCAATGCACCGAGCTGGGTTCATCCATATGATTAGTGACATGCACCACCACATCTTCACCTTCTGTCCAGAATAATGTCGGCGCAGGCAGTGAATGATTCACCGTGATTTTTTCCAGCGGTTTGCCGGTGATGTTCACTTGCTCTTTACGAATATCAAGTTGGTATTCGGCGGCGTGGCTTGACATTGCCAATGACAATCCCGAACACAGGAAGCCACAAAGCAATAAACGCCGTACGTTTGCCATCTTCATTTTTTTTCAGCGCCAGTCTGTGTATGACTCAAAAGTGTGATGGTCATACCAATCACCATCGCGACAATCACCACCAGCAGATTGCCCACAGCCAGGCCGTCGGCGTTCAAGCCGTCAGCGCTGACGGCAAACTGCTTGTCGTATTTGGCAATAAAGATGAACAGCAAACCGGTAATCCACAACACCGGAAAAAACAGCAATAGATTGTCACGCGGCTGCAGCGGTGTGCGGTACTGCAGCATGAACCAATAGCCGGCGAGGAAAAAGCTGACTGCATGAATCAATACAGCAACAGGGAGCATGCCGGTAAATACGAAGAGGAATAAATCATACGGAATGAAAAACAATCCGCCCAACAATATGGTCAGCACGGGTGTGAACAACACGCCGATTCTTGCCCGAGCAGTTTTGCCAGCAGCTAACGCATCCCAACAGAAAACACGCAACCAGAAAGCCAACGCGGTGTTGAACAAAAACATCCAGTGATAACTGGTGAGCGGCACACTGTTGAGTAAAGGTTGGCTGAACGGGCTGGTGCGATCCCAGATCCACCAGTTCAGTGCCGGGCCTAGGTTGTCAAAAATCATGTACAAAATACCGCTGTAAAAACCGACGCTGACAGCTTCGGTTGCCGGTGAAAAATGGTAGCGGCGTATTGTCATGTAGCTGTGGTAAATCAGTGCGGCGTACAACATGGCGATGTACAGCGGCAAACGGTTCCACACCAGCATCACCGAAAATTCGCCATGCCAGAAATTGCCTACCGAGTAATAGGAAGAAATATCCATCACCAACCCGTACAGAAAAATCGCGCTGAAGGTATACAGCGCAGACGCTGAACGGGTTTGCCTGGTCGTGCGGATGGCATGCACCAGTGCGAGTGCTGCGCCGAGAATCATGATCCATTCAATAGCGAGATGACTCCAGTCCAGCAATTGCGCGGGCGTGTTGAAGTTTAGAAAATGTTCACGCGCTTCGGTGTTGCGCATGGCGTAAGCGATATTTTCGTTTTTGGTGAAATCGATAGCAGAAAAGTCCATATGGTTAGCCTTGTGATTCAGTGGTTATCAAGCGTTGCAACAAATGTTCACCCACCGCTTGCGGGTGCTGCAGCATGAAACAGTGACCACCGCTCATGGTTTCCTGCGAGAACAGTTTATTGGAGCGACAGGCGCGATCCAGCCCGGTTTTTACATACGGGAATGTGCGATCGCCGCGAATCATATGACAGGGCTGCTGCAAGCGGCGGATAACGCGCGACATGCCAGTGGCATAACCGGCAAAGACATCGGCTTCCAGATCCGGCGGCGTCCGCAAGTGCATGCCATCGTCGCGTTCGTGCAATGCGTGATCGAGATAGGCGTTGAAAGCATCGTCATGCCAATCGCGAAATACACCGCGCTGGTACAGGCTATCTCGCACCGCTGAACGATCGGGCCAATGGGCGCGACGTTTGCGCGTCATCTTCACCATAGGCGTGTGTTCCACCAGTCGGGTACGCCGAAAAAATCCCGATAGCACCGACAGCATCGGCGGCAGAAAAATGGGATCCAGTAACAGCAAGCGGTCAAACACAGCCGGCGTTTTGTTTGCGGCTAACAAGGTAACAATCGCGCCAAAGCTGTGTCCCATCCCGATCACAGGCACATCGGCGTGCCACTGCTGCCGTTTGTGCAGCAACACTTCATGGATCATCGAGGCATTCGCTTCCCAGCCGAGAAATTTTTCGCCGATGTCACTCTCGCCGTGACCTTGCACGTTGGTGATCACCAGATCCACATGCGGCAACAAATGCTGCAACATCGGCCAGTACACCATGCCGTTGAAACCGGTGCCGTGGACGAAATGCACGATGGGCTTTCCGGTCACCGGTGATTCGTAACCGCGCAAGGTAATGCCGGTGGAGGCGGTGAAATGCCAGGGGTGCAAGTTCACGTTATGTAATCCTTCTAATCCTGTGCAAAGCCATCGCGCGTCTTCTTGGGCAGTGGTCCTGCCCGACAGGGGCCAAACAACACCTGGCCATTTTCTTCCAGCATGGCCCGCTCACCCTGCAGGTATAAAATGTATCCGTCGCTGCTGTATTTTTCCTGTGCGGCACTGTCCATCCGTTGCAGCACCAGAGGCTTGTCATTGATGACCGCCACTGCCACTTTTTTCTCCGGTATACGCTGCACCTGCAGTACCCGGCTGTTGGCACAGTGGTAATCAATACGCGTCGGCAGCGCCGTCTCGCGGATACCCGCGCCAACACAGCCAGTCAGCACTACTGCACTGGCTACGCAGAAAATGCTCAATGACGTTTTCAGCATGGTTTTCGTTCCCCTGACTTTTGCCCTGGGGATAGGTTACTTCCTTAGGCGGGTATCCGAGAGAGTATAATCTGCCGCTGTAACTTCATGGCTCGTGTGATTTCAAAAGGTTGGCTCCGTCATGCTACTGATGATCGATAACTATGACTCCTTCACCTGGAACGTGGTGCAGTACCTCGGCGAATTGAAAGCCGATGTGAAGGTGATCCGCAATGACGAGCTGACGGTGGATGAGATCATCGCCCTCGCCCCCGAACGCATTGTGATTTCACCCGGCCCCTGTACCCCTACTGAAGCCGGTGTATCGCTGGAAGTGATCACGCGGCTTGCCGGCAAGTTGCCGATTCTCGGGGTGTGCCTCGGCCACCAGAGCATTGGTCAGGCACTCGGTGGAAAAGTGGTGCGTGCACGTCAGGTGATGCACGGCAAAGTGTCACCTATTCATCACAATGGCACGGGCGTATTTGCCGGTCTGCCCTCCCCGTTTAACGCCACACGTTATCACTCGCTGATTATCGAAAAAGCTTCGTTGCCGGATTGTCTGGAGATCACCGCCTGGACACAACTCGATGACGGCAGCGTGGATGAAATCATGGGTGTGCGGCACAAGAGTTTTATTCTGGAAGGTGTGCAGTTCCATCCGGAATCAATTCTCAGTGAACACGGTCACGCGTTGTTGAATAACTTTCTTGAGATGACATGATGTTTTCCCAACAAATGATCGTCCAGGAAGTATTACAACAACTCATCGAACGGCGCGATCTCACACAAGCAGACATGCATGCTGCAATGACGGCAGTGATGACCGGCGAAGCTACGCCGGCGCAGATCGGTGCATTTCTGGTGGCGCTGCGCATGAAAGGCGAAACGGTGGCAGAAATTACTGCTGCCGCGCAAGTGATGCGCGAATTGTCGAGCAAAGTGGAATTGCACGTTAAACGCAAACACCTGGTCGATACCTGCGGCACAGGTGGCAGCGGCATTCCGTTATTCAATATTTCCACGGCCAGCGCATTTGTTGTTGCCTGCGCGGGTGGCTTTGTTGCCAAACACGGCAACCGTTCGGTGACATCCAGATCCGGCAGTGCCGATTTACTGGAAGCAGCGGGAGTGAACCTCACGCTCTCGCCTGCGCAAGTGGCGAAGTGTGTGGATGAAATCGGCGTGGGGTTTATGTTTGCCGTCAATCATCACAGCGCAATGAAACATGCAATCGGTCCACGCAAAGAAATAGGTGTGCGCACTATTTTCAATGTGTTGGGACCGCTGACCAATCCTGCTGATGCACCGAATCAAGTGCTCGGCGTGTTTGATAAAAATCTGGTTCGCCCATTGGCTGAAGCATTGAAAAATCTGGGTAGCGAGCATGTACTGGTGGTGCATTCACAAGACGGGCTGGACGAGATCAGCCTCGCAGCACCAACGTTTGTCGCTGAATTGAAAAATGGCGACATCAGTGAATACAGCATCACGCCGGAATCACTCGGCTTGAAAACGCGCCCCCTCGACAGTTTATATATCAGCGATGCCAGACAAAGTCTCGCACTGGTAAAAACTGCATTGACCGACAACCACTCTGCCGCCGCCGATATCGTTGCTTTAAACGCAGGCGCTGCTATCTACGCCGCCAATCTGTGCAGCACACTGCAGCAAGGTGTAGACATGGCGCGCGACATACTCGGTACCGGTATCGCCTGGGAAAAACTGCAAGAGTTCGCTGTTTTTACCCAACACGTTTAATAAACAGTACGTTTAACAAAAGAAGCCTTTAACTTAAAGAAGCCTTATGAATACGCCGACTATCCTGAAAAAAATTATCGACCGCAAGCACGAAGAAGTGCGCGAGCGGCTGCAGAAAATTTCTCTGGCAGAACAGCAACAGCGCGCCAAGGCACAAGTACCGGCTCGCGGCTTTGTGGCTGCTATCGAGCGCAAGTTAAAAGCGGGCGAAGCTGCTGTTATTGCCGAGATAAAGAAAGCCTCACCGAGCAAGGGTGTTATACGTGAAAAATTCTACCCGGAAGAAATCGCACGTTCTTATGAAAAAGGTGGTGCCGCCTGTTTATCTGTACTGACAGACGTGGATTTTTTTCAGGGACACGACGAATTCCTGCAACAAGCGCGCAACGCTACGAAGCTTCCGGCGCTGCGAAAAGATTTCACCATTGACCCGTACCAGATATGGGAAGCGCGCGCTTTGGGTGCCGATTGCATTCTGCTGATTGTCGCCGCGCTGGCAGAAACACAATTACGCGAACTGAATGCCTGCGCCATAGAAGCCGGGCTGGATGTATTGGTAGAAGTGCACAACGCGGATGAGTTGCAACAAGCGCTGCATTTAAATTACAAGGGATTGGACAATAAGCTGATCGGCATCAACAACCGCGACTTGCACACCTTCAACACCACGCTGAACACTACCTATGAACTGTTGGCGACCATTCCTGCTGATCGCATTGTGGTAACGGAGAGCGGCATCCACAGCATTGACGATGTGAAAGCCATGCGCGGCCACGGTGTGAATGCCTTTCTGGTCGGCGAGACTTTCATGCGCGCTGAAGACCCGGGTTTACAGCTGCTCGAAATGTTTAACTAAAAAGTTTAACTGGGTTTTCTATGGCAAAAAATTTTCGGGTTATCACAGCCAACACCAACGGCATTCGCTCGGCAGCGAAAAAAGGATTTTTTGATTGGCTGCAAATACAACAAGCGGACGTAGTGTGCATTCAGGAAACCAAAGCACAACGCGACCAGCTTGAACACGAGATGTTTTGTCCGCAAGGTTATCACTGCCATTATTTCGATGCCGAGAAAAAAGGTTACAGTGGCACGGCGCTGTACTCAAAGCTTGAACCGGATCGTGTTATCACCGGTTTAGGCTGGCCTTCTGCAGATACTGAAGGCCGATACCTGCAGGCAGATTTCGGCAAACTATCCGTGGTGTCGCTTTATCTTCCCTCAGGCTCCAGCAGCGATGCAGCACAAGCAAAAAAGTTTGATTTTCTGGATCGTTATTTACCGATACTGAAACAACAAGCTGCCGATGGCCGCGATTACATCCTGTGTGGCGACTGGAATATCGCGCACAAACCTATCGACCTGAAAAACTGGAAAGGCAACCTGAAAAATTCCGGGTTCCTGCCAGAAGAACGCGCGTGGCTGGATACGCTGTTTGATGATGTCGGTTTTGTCGATGCGTTTCGCGTAATCAATCAGGAAGAAAATCAGTTTACCTGGTGGTCAAACCGCGGACAGGCCTGGGCAAAAAATGTCGGATGGCGAATTGATTACCAGATTGTGTCACCATCACTACGCGACAAGATCCAGCGTGTTGAAATCTACAAAGATGAACGTTTTTCTGATCACGCGCCGCTGATCATGGACTATTCGC
>DAOMGA010000088.1:3954-6686 GCA_035430085.1 Pseudomonadales bacterium | reverse complement strand
CCGAGAGGAGTTCGCGGAGCAAGGGGTTGACCTGATTGGCCCAGCGGTCGAGGATCCTCGGCCAGTTGAGCTTGGCGAAGCGATCGGCGAGCCGTTGCGCCTTTTCGGGGTCATCGAGTTGGGTGAAAGCGTTGAATATCAGCTGATTGCCATTAGGCAAGCCCTTGCCGGAATCGGTGACCTCTATTTTTAACAGTACTTCATTCTTTTCTGTGTTTTCTGCAGAAACCCGCACAACAACATTGCCGTTATCTGAAAACTTGATGGCATTGCTAATCAGGTTGGTCAGGATTTGCTTGAGTCGTTGCGGATCACCCAGTAAATGGCGAGGTACATCGCTGTAGATAATATGCAGTAATTCCAGGCCCTTCTCGTGAGCGCCATGGGCGAGAATTTGCAATATTTCTTCAATCGTTTCATTAAGATCGAAAGCAATATAGTCCAATACCAGTTTGCCGGCTTCTATCTTGGATAAATCGAGCACGTCATTGATAATCGTCAGAAGGTTTTCAGATGACTTTCTAATGTTTTGCAGGAAATCCTGTTGCTGTTGCGACATGGGTGTTTTTAACAACAGTTTGCTGAAGCCGATAATGCTATTCAGTGGCGTGCGTATTTCGTGGCTGGTATTGGCAAGAAATTCGGATTTGATCCTGTTGGCTTGTACCGCCTCTCGTCTGGCGAGATCCAGTTCGATATTCTGTATCTCGATGGTTTCCAGTGTTTCACGCAAATCCTGTGTGGATTGCTCAATATGATGCTGCAATCCGGATTGTTGCTCCGCAATCGCATTGTTCATATCGGAAATGGCGTCACTAAGTTCCTGCAGTTCAGTGATATTGCTGGTAGGTAAAGGAATTGCCCCATTGTCTTCGCTGATTGAGCGCGCCCCTCTGGTGATTTGCTGCACAGTTCTGGTCAATCGATCAGAGAACGGCATGACAATCCAGAATGAAGCGGCGATAACAATGCCAACGACTAACGTGTCTATCAGCATGGTCCGGTATTTGTGCAGCATCATAAAGCTGCGTGAAAACTCCAGACGAACCCAGCCTATAGTGGGAGAAATTGCAGCAGGATCGCTATCAGTTGCTTCGTTAATCAGCGTCGGCGTTAGTCGTTTCTGGGTTATCGGTACATACAATTGCCTGTTTTCACTGGTTTCTTTTTTTACTGTTCGAGTATCAAAAACTGTGGAGCTAGCCTGATCATCTGTCAGGATCTTATGGCGAGGTCCTGCGTGTGCTATCTCCTGATGTCTGGCATCGTAGTAAGTAATCGATCGTAGTAATGGATATTCCAGCGCAAGTTGTGCTGTGTTTTGCAATGCCGGAATATTGGCTGACTGCAAAAATGAAAATGACTGGAGGGCAATTTGTTCGCTATAGGCGTTGCCCATCTGGTTTTCATACTCTGCAATATCGCGTACCAGAGCATAAGAAAGATAAGCACCAATCAGCAATGAACAGAGAATGCCGGGAATCAAGGCAAATAAAGTGATACGGCTGCGAAGGTTCATGCTGTATGCCATCCGGTTTGCTTTGTTGTCATTGGTCAAACCACTGTAAAATGCCTGCTCAATATATATGCAAGGCCGCCACCTTTATGGATTATCCCACAATCGAAAGCTGTATCGGCAATACACCGCTGGTGCGCTTGCAGCGTCTGGGGCAAAACAGTGGGAACACCATTCTTTTGAAGCTGGAGGGGAACAATCCAGCCGGCTCGGTAAAGGATAGACCTGCCGCCAGCATGATTGCTGAAGCGGAAAGACAAGGCCATATCCGGCCTGGCGATACGCTGATTGAAGCCACCAGCGGCAACACCGGCATCGCGTTGGCCATGGTGGCTGCTATCAAGGGTTACCGGATGATCCTGATCATGCCAGACAATATGACAACAGAGCGCAAGACCGCGATGACAGCATATGGTGCCGAGCTGATTCTGGTGTCAAAAGAACAGAGCATGGAAGGTGCTCGTGATCTCGCCCAGCAGATGCAAGCTGAAGGCAAAGGTAAAGTCCTCGACCAATTCGCCAACCCGGATAATCCATTGGCACATTACGATGGAACCGGGCCTGAAATCTGGCGGCAGACGGAAGGACGTATTACGCACTTTGTGAGCGCTATGGGCACGACCGGCACTATCATGGGTACATCGCGTTTTCTCAAAGAAAAAAATCCAGCCATCCAGATTATTGGTTTGCAGCCTCAGGAAGGCGCCAGCATTCCCGGTATTCGCCGCTGGTCTGAAGCATATTTGCCAACTATTTTTGAACGTTCACGTGTTGATCGTGTGATGGATCTGGCGCAAAAGGATGCTGAAAAAACCATGCGTCAACTGGCGTGCATGGAAGGTATTTTTTGCGGTGTATCTTCTGGTGGTGCTGTAGCGGCAGCTTTGCAATTGGCGCAGGAAGTACAGAATGCGACCATCGTAACGATTATCTGCGACCGTGGTGATCGATATCTTTCATCCGGTGTTTTTAACGCCTAGACCGACAGGTAATTTCTTCATGGTCAAGATTCGTGAACAACATCCGCTGGAACAAGACGGAAAAATTGATATTGAAGCCTGGCTGGTTTCCATTCACAGCAAGCAGGCTTTTTCTGCAGACGATATTGCCAAACTGCGAGCGGGTTGTGAATTAAGCTACCAGGCTGAGCTGGCGCGTAGTGAGTCTGATAAACGATGGACCAACACCAGTGGTTTTCACACTGGTCTGGAAATGG
>DAOMGA010000088.1:0-3930 GCA_035430085.1 Pseudomonadales bacterium | reverse complement strand
CGACACCTTAGTGGCTGCAGTTCTTTATCGCGCAGTGCGAGAAGAACGTTTGCCCTTGGATACAGTGCGTGATGCATTTGGTGCGGGCATCAGTAATCTGATCGAAGGTGTATTGCGCATGGCATCGGTCAGTGCTTTGCAGAGTCTCAGCGAGGAGCGGGTACTGGGTCGTGCGGCAGAAGTGCAGGTGGAGAATCTGCGCAAGATGCTCGTGGCGATTATTGATGATGTGCGTGTTGCGTTGGTGAAAATAGCGGAACGAACCTGCGCTATCCGTGCTGTCAAGAATGCACCAGAAGCCAAGCGTCGTCGGGTAGCGCACGAAATTATGAGTGTGTATGCGCCGTTAGCACATCGTTTGGGTATCGGGCATTTGAAATGGGAGTTAGAAGATCTCGCTTTCCGTTATCTGGAGCCGGATTCTTACAAACATATTGCGCGGTTACTGGATGAGCGCAGGCTAGATCGGCAACAGTTTATTACGCAGGCTCGCACCCAGCTCGGAGATGCCTTGCAACAAGCCAATATCGAAGCAGAAATTAGCGGTCGCGCTAAACACATCTACAGCATCTGGCGAAAGATGCGAGCGAAAGGCATCGGTTTTTCACAGGTTTATGACATTCGGGCTCTGCGTGTATTAGTGCCTAGTGTGCAAGATTGTTATGGTGCGCTCGGTATTGTGCATGGCTTGTGGCGAAATATTCCTAATGAGTTCGACGACTATATTGCCAATCCCAAGGAAAATGGTTATCGCTCGCTGCATACCGCTGTTATCGGACCTGAAGGCAAAGTGCTGGAAGTGCAGATCCGGACATTTGATATGCACAAGGAAGCCGAGTTCGGTGTGTGTGCACATTGGCAATACAAAGGTGCGGATAAAACCAGTCAACAGGACAGTTATGACGCGAAAATTGAATGGCTGCGCCAAGTGCTTGCCTGGCATGAAGAAACCGGCGGTAATCTGGAATTGGTCAATGAACTCAAAGCGGATATTGTGCAAGACCGCATTTATGTCTTCACACCCGAAGGACACGTTATTGATCTACCAGCGGGAGCAACCGCACTGGATTTCGCGTATCACATTCATACTGGTGTAGGGCATCGCTGCCGGGGTTGCCGTATCAATGGGCGTGTGCTGCCGCTTTACCACATGCTGCATACTGGCGACCAGATAGAAATTATCACCGGTAAACGTGAAGCACCGAGTCGAGACTGGTTGACATCGGGTCTGGAATATTTGCATACAGCGAGAGCGCGATCGCGTGTTCAACACTGGTTTCGACAACAAGCGATGGATGAAAATATCCAGAGTGGTCGTGCGATTCTGGATCGTGCTTTTCAACGTTTGGGTGTATCAACGCAATTGGATATTGAGTCTCTGGTGACTGCGTTGCAGCAGAAAGATCTCAATGAGTTGTATGCTTCTGTTGGTACGGGTGAACTCAGCATGACAGCAATCTTGAATGCAGCCATGCAATCAGGTGCTGTTGTTCCCAATCGACAATCGGATTTGCCGCTGGATTGGGTGGCACAGACGGAGGCGTTGTCTGCGCCCGTCATTGGTGCGGAGCCGCATCCGGTCAGTCTGGCGGCTTGCTGCTCGCCAGTAGAGGGTGATGTGATTGTCGGTGTCATTGATGCAAACAATACCGTGTCAGTCCATCAACAATCCTGTGAGCAAGCTTTGCAAATTCAACTGGATCATCCCGAGCAGATCATATTGGTCAATTGGGGTAACTCAAGGCACAACACTTTCCCTGTACTGGTATCTGTCAGCGCGTATGAAAGACGAGGTCTGTTGCGTGATATCAGTTCGCTACTGGATAGCGAGCAAGCCAACGTTATCCGGCTGGATACTGTGACAGACAAGCAGACTAATCTGGTGGAAATGAATCTGACGCTGGAAGTAGAGAATTTCCAGCAATTAAGCCGTTTATTAGAGGCAATTAATCAGATTCCTAATGTGTACCAGGCAAGGCGACAGGCGTAACTGTTATGACGGATATCGACAAATTATTGGTGATTATGAAGCAGTTGCGGAACCCGGATACGGGGTGTCCCTGGGATTTACAGCAGGACTTCAAATCGTTACAGCCGTATACATTGGAAGAAGTTTATGAAGTGGTCGATGCCATTGAGCGTGAGGATCACGCGCATTTGTGCGAAGAGCTCGGTGACTTGCTGTTTCAGGTGGTTTTTTATGCACAGATAGCTGCGGAGCAAAGTCTTTTTGACATGACGGCTGTCATCGATGGCATAGCTGCAAAATTGCAGCTGCGACATCCACATATATTTGATCGGGCACATGGCGACAATATGCCGGATATCCAACAGCTGCATCTCGCATGGGAGGCGCGCAAACAGAAGGATCGTGCCGAAAAAGGTGTTCAAGGGATATTGGGAGATATTCCTTCTGCTCTCCCGGCACTGCAACGGGCGCAGAAGATACAGTCAAGATTGGCTCGTGCAGGTTTTGATTGGTCTGAAGCTCGTCCCGTCCTGCAACAGATCCGGGCGGAATTGGACGAGCTGGAACACGCCATGCAGACGAATGATCAGTCTGCTTGTAGTGATGAACTGGGCGATGTGTTGTTCAGTTGCGTCAATCTTGCCCGTCACCTGAAAGTGAATCCGGAAATTGCATTGCGTGGCAGCAACCATAAAGTTAGCCAACGCGTTGGGTGGATGGAAGAGGTATTGCGACAGCACCAAGAACAGTGGCCAGAAAAAAATATGACTGAGTTGGAATCCTTGTGGCAGTCTGCAAAGCAGGCGTTGACCTGAGTTGATATCTAGCGTTCTTTCTTCTTATATAAGAAGAAAGAATAGTCTGGACTGGGAACAGCTTGGCGAAAACGATACAGATGGCGCGCTTGAGTATGTCAGTTTAGCTGTGTAAGGTATCGAAATATTCTTCCCTGATAGATGTTTGATAACAGGAGCCAAAAAAATATGAGAGTAATTTTGTTGGGTGCGCCAGGCGCTGGTAAGGGTACTCAAGCCAAATTGATTATGGAAAAATTAGGCATCCCGCAGATATCCACTGGCGATATGTTGCGCGCAGCGGTAGCAGCCGGCACCCCGCTGGGTCTTAAAGTCAAAGACATCATGGCTTCTGGAGGATTGGTATCGGATGACCTTATCATCGCTTTGGTGAAGGAGCGTATTACACAAACAGATTGTGCTAATGGTTTTCTATTTGATGGGTTTCCCCGCACCATTCCTCAAGCAGAAGCTATGATCAGAGAGAATGTGCAAATTGATCGTGTTATTGAGATTGATGTACCGGATGAGGACATTGTTGCGCGCTTGAGTGGTCGTCGGGTGCATGAAGGATCTGGGCGCGTCTATCACGTAGAGCATAATCCACCGAAAGTTGCCGGCTTCGATGATGTGACAGGTGAGCCATTGATTCAACGACCCGACGACACGGAAGCTACAGTCAGAACACGATTGCATGTCTACCATGATCAGACCAAGCCTTTGGTTGATTTCTATCAAGAGCGAGGTGGGGACAAGATCTACCGCAATGTTCATGGAGTTGGCTCTGTTGCAGAAATTGGCAGCAAAGTATTAGCTGCCTTGCAGTAGTCTGAAAAACCACCGCGGGCCCTCAGGGCCCGTTTTTCTATCTGCCTATTGCTGTGATGCAAGGAACTGAAATGATCAAGCGTGCAGTTGTTCTGGTTAATTTAGGCTCCCCAGCAATGCCTACGCCAGCTGCTATCAAGACTTTCCTAACCCAATTTTTATCAGATTCCAGGGTTGTTGAAATCCCCAGATTGCTTTGGTGGCTATTGCTGCGTGTAGTGATTTTGCCATTGCGATCCAAACGTGTGGCAAAGCTATATGAGGAGATATGGACTGAGCAAGGTTCTCCGCTCACGGCTATGACGATTCGGCAAGCAGCTTTGTTGCAGACTGAGTTGC
>DAOMGA010000087.1:4967-6705 GCA_035430085.1 Pseudomonadales bacterium | reverse complement strand
GCCAGGAGTGATAGTCCCCAGCCGAGTGCGGGCATGTCGACTAACGGCAACAGTTTATGAGCCAATCCGAGACACAAGGTATGCAACAGGGTGGAGGATTGTTCGATCAACTGTCCGTTGTAATTAAAAATCTTCCCGTGTTCCGCCAGCGCTAATGCTGGCCAATAGGTGAGAAAGGCATCATCCCTTCCGGTGTATCCGTAGAGCGCGATGCATTGTGCTAATAGCAAGATTACAGCGCAGGCGACTGTAAAAATAAAAACAGCGGATGATGATTTTTTCATCGTCATGCCTTCAGCGTATTCACAGGGGCTTTCCGGTCAGGAAAACAGTGCCGACAGATCAGGCAATGGGTGCCATCGCAACCGCGTGCGGAGCAGTGTTCGCGTCCATAGTAAATAATTTGTAAATGCAGGGCATTCCATTGCTCGCGCGGAAACAGTTTTTTCAGATCCACTTCCGTTTGCGTTACGCTTTTACCGTTGGTCAGCTTCCAACGCTGTGCGAGGCGGTGGATGTGTGTGTCGACAGGAAATGCAGGAACACCAAAAGCTTGCGCCATAACGACGCTGGCGGTTTTATGACCGACACCCGGCAGTTTTTCCAGATCGGCAAAATTATCCGGTACCACGCCATTGTGTTCGTTGACCAGAATATTGGACAGCTGATGAATCGCACGGGATTTTTGCGGCGATAGTCCGCAAGACTTGATCGCCACTTCAATGGTTTCTGCAGGAATTTTTGCCATAGCAAAAGGGTTGTCTGCCAACTTCCATAAACCGGGTGTCACTTTGTTGACGCGTTCATCCGTACATTGTGCAGACAGCAACACCGCTACCAGCAAGGTATAGGCATCTTTATGGACGAGTGGTATGGGCGGGTCGGGATACAACTCGGCGAGTTTATGTGAAATCCAGTCTGCTCGTTCTTTTTTTAGCATGAATTTACAATCAACATGGCTGCAGAAAAGCTTTGATGCGCTGTGCTGCATCGATACATTCGGCCAGCGGTGCGACCAGGGCCATGCGCACGTAACCGGCGCCAGGCGTTGCGCCATTGACTTCACGTGATAGAAAACTACCGGGTAAAACGGTGATATTTTGCGTGGCAAACAGTGCGCGGGCGAAATCCTGATCATTGCTTTTTACATGCATCCATAAATAAAAACCGGCATCCGGTTTGCAAACGGATATGGTTCCGGCACGCACATCGTCGGCCAGTATGTTCAGAACAGCGTCAAATTTTTCAGCATAACAGCGCCTGTTTTCTACGACGTGTGCTTCATCATTCCATGCTGCGATACTGGCGTGTTGATGTTGCAAGGGCATGGCGCAGCCATGATAGGTGCGGTATAGCAGGAATTTTTCGAGAATTTCTGCATCGCCTGCGACAAAACCGGCGCGTAAGCCCGGCAGGTTTGAGCGTTTGGACAACGAATGAAACACCACGCAACGTTTGAAGTCATTGCGTCCCATCTGGCTGCAGGCTTGTAACAAACCTGCAGGGGGATTTTTTTCATCGAAGTACAATTCTGAATAACATTCATCACTGGCGATAATAAAATCGTACTGGTCGGCTAACGCAATCAATCCCTGCAGTTGTGCAATGCTCATCACACTGCCGGTGGGGTTGCCAGGCGAGCAGATGAACAGAAGTTGGCAGCGTTGCCATACTTCGGCAGGGACGGTAGAAAAATCCGGAATAAACCCTTTGTCTGCCGTACAGTTAACCAACTATG
>DAOMGA010000087.1:0-4950 GCA_035430085.1 Pseudomonadales bacterium | reverse complement strand
AATATGGCTCGGCCCCGGCAAGCAAGGCAGCGCCTTCGTAAATCTGATAAAACGGATTGGGTGAAATGACGACGGGTTTTGTCTGGCTGGAATCGATGACGGCTTGTGCAAAAGAAAACAGTGCTTCACGCGTGCCATTGACTGGCAGAATTTGTGAATCAGCCTGTAGCGGTTTTTGCAGTGCAAAACGCCGTGTGCACCAGTTTGCCATGGCTTCACGCAGTGCAGGAATGCCCTTGGTAGTGGGGTAGTGGCTCAAACCGCTCATATTGTTGATGAGTGTGCGAACAACAAATTCAGGTGCGGGATGCTGCGGTTCACCGATAGATAGCGCGATATGTTTCAGATGCCCGGGCGGCGTACTACCCGCTTTCAGGGCTGCCAGTTTTTCAAATGGGTAGGCTTGCAATGTATTGAGTAGTGGATTCATGTTTTACAGTATCAATATATTCATGTTGAGTGATATTTACATGGCTGGTGCAGAAGTTTTAGCCACCTGCTTGTCCAGTTGTTCACAAATCACAGATTGTAATGCCGCGCAAAATTCCGGATCAGATAGCGCTTTACCTTCCTGATCGGTAATAAAGAAAACGTCTTCTACGCGTTCACCCAGTGTGGCGATTTTGGCGTTGTGAATGCGGATACCAAATTCCACAAACACACGTGCGATGCGCGCCAACAAGCCGGGTCTGTCGGGCGTGATCACTTCCAGAACCGTGGTGCCGCTGTGGATATCATTGACCATGCTGGTGCGCGTCGGCATCGTAAAATGTTTCAGTTCGCGTGCTGTTCTGCGCTGGGAAATGGAAGGGAAATTGTCGATGTTGTGGGCCAATTCGTCATGCAGGGTTTGCCAGATGATAGTGCGACGCTCGTCGTCATTGCCAATGGGTTCAAGGTTTTCATTCAGCACAAAATAAGTATCGTTGGTAAAGTCGCCGCTGGAGCTGTACAAACGGGCATCCTGAATGCTCAGGTTTAATTGATCCAGCAGCGTCACAACGGCAGCGAATGCATGGTTGTGTGCGCGCATGCGTACGAAGATTTGTGTAGCGCCTTCAAATACACCGTCTTGCGGATCGCGGATCAGTATCATCGGTTCATCGGGATTGGCGTGATGGGCGATGGCTTCGGTATGCCATTCAATATCTGTCACACTTTCACGCAGAAAATAATCTTCACCGCGACCAGCCCAGATTTTTCTGGCTTCTGCTTCCGAGAAGCCCTTGTTATGCAGATTGCGTATGACTTGTTGCTGTGTATCCTCAATCCATTCCTGTTTATCAATCGGATTTTCCAATCCGCGCCGCAACGCGCGTTTGGTTTCCGTGTACAGCTGGCGCATGAGTTGGGCTTTCCAGCTCGTCCAGAGTGTAGGGTTGGTGGCGTTGACGTCGGCGACAGTCAGGACAAAAAGATAATCCAGATGCACCTGATCGCCAACGCGCAAGGCAAAGTTATGGATGACTTCCGGATCAGAAATATCCTGCCGTTGTGCAATGCTGGTCATGTGTAAATGGTTTTCCACCAGCCATGCCACCAGATTGGTGTCGCGTTTACTGAGACCGTGGCGTTCGCAAAAAGCACGGGCATCGACTGCGCCCAACTGTGAATGGTCACCGCCGCGTCCTTTGCCGATGTCGTGATAAAGACCGGCGATATACAGCAATTCGATTTTGGGCAGACGTCGGACTATTTTTGCAGCGAGTGGAAATTTATCTTTGGTATCGTCATGCCAGAAGCGGCGCATATTTTTTATGCAGGCGATGGTATGCGCGTCTACCGTATAGATATGGAAAAGATCGTGTTGCATCTGCCCGACAATTTCGCCGAACTCAGGCAAATAGCGACCGAGAACACCGTAACGCTTCATGCGTAGCAGTTGCGTCACCAATGCATGTGGGCATCGCATCAGCTCCATGAACAGGGATGTGTTACGAATGTCCTGACGGAAATAATCATCGATCAAGTGCCGGTGTTCGCGAATCAGCCGAATGGTAGAAGCGCGCACGCCCTTGATATGCGGGTTTTGCCCCATCAACACAAAAATCTCGAGCAAGGCAAACGGAGTCTTGCGAAATACATCCTCGGATTGCACTTCAATGTAATCGTTGTAGCTGCGGAACCGCCGGTTAATTTCAGTAATTTCGGCAATATTGTCGTCGTCGCTGAGGGATTCATCCAGAAAGTGCAGCAGCACATCGTTCAATTCCCGCACAGCTACCACAACACGGTAATAGCGTTTCATGAATTGTTCTACCGCCAATGTCTGCTCGGTATCGCGATAGCCGAAATCTTTTGCCAGTGTGCGCTGATAATCAAAAGACAGGCGTTCTTCATGACGTCCTGCCAGTAAATGCAGCCCGTAGCGCACGCGCCACAGGTGTTCTTCCCCGTTGCGCAGGATATTGAATTCGCGTTCGGTCAGAAATCCGACGTTGACCAGATCGCTGACTTTTTCGACGCCGAAATGCCGTTTGGCAATCCAGATAATGGTCTGGATATCCCGCAACCCACCTGGTGCATTCTTGATGTTGGGTTCTAGGTTGTATTCGGTGTTGTTGTGCTTGGCGTGTCTGTCGCGTTGTTCCTGCCACTTGGCATGGAAAAATTCGCGACTGGGCCAGATGTTAAGGGTGTCGATTTTTTTACGCATTTCTGTGCGCAGTAATCGATTGCCTTCCAGCGTGCGCGACTCCAGCAAATTGGTAACGATGGTGATGTCATCGGCAGCCGCTTGTATACATTCTTCTATCGTGCGGACGCTGTGACCGATATTGAGATTTAGATCCCACAGAAACGTAATGAAGCGTTCCAGTTTGTCGCGCAAATCGGCATCGGGTTCACTGGCGAGCAGGATCAGTACATCAATATCGGAATGCGGGTGCAATTCAACGCGACCGTAGCCACCAACAGCTACCAGCGCCGCTTGTTCGGCGAGTGCAAAATGTTGCCAGATAAAGTGTAGCAATCGATCGACAAACCGTGCGCGCTCGGTCACTAGCGTACGTATGTCTTCGCCTTCGTAAAAACGGTTATCAAAGTGGATGTTGGCGGCTTGAATGGCATCGCGAAAGACGGTGACCGGTTTCCCCTGATCCAGCGCTTTCTGGAAACGCTGTTCGTCAAAAAACAGCAGTGCACTCATCAGACTAGTCCTGTATTTATCAAAACAGCCATCAAAATAGCCCAGCGGGGCTCGCTGTGAGAATTTCAACACCAGTAGCGGTTACCGCCATGGTGTGTTCCCACTGTGCCGATAAGCGACCGTCTTTGGTTTCTACGGTCCAGCCATCCGGCTTCAATTTGGTGTGCGCTTTGCCTGCGTTAATCATCGGTTCAATGGTGAATACCATGCCTTCTTTCAGTGCCATGCCGGTATCGGGGCGACCGTAGTGCAGAATTTGCGGATCTTCGTGAAAAACTTTTCCAATGCCGTGTCCGCAGTACTCACGCACCACGCTGTAATGATTTTTCTCTGCCAGTGTTTGTATGGCATGACCGATATCACCGAGTTTGCAACCGGGTTTCACCAGCGCAATCGCCAGCTCCAGGCATTCACGCGTAATTTCTACCAGACGTTTTGCGTGTGGAGCCGGTGTGCCGACAAAGTACATGCGGCTGGTGTCGCCGTGCCAGCCGTCTTTGATCACGGTGACATCGATATTGACGATGTCACCATCCTTGAGGATTTTTTTATCGGTGGGAATGCCGTGGCAGATGACGTGGTTGACCGAGGTGCAGACAGATTTTGGAAAGCCGCGGTAGCCGAGGCAGGCGGGTATGGCTTTCTGCACATTGACGATGTGGTCATGGCAAATGCGGTCTATTTCTGCCGTGCTGATGCCGGGTTTGACGTGTTCGCCGATCATATCCAGTACTTCGGCGGCCAGGCGACCAGCCTCGCGCATCTGGTTGATTTCTTCCGGGGTTTTGTAGGTAATCGACATGCGGGAATTTCCGGGTTGCGGCTGCTATAAGATGCCAGCATTCTACCCCATTCGGATTATAGAGACGCCAACGATCATGACTACAGCAGACCTTGCCTCGGCCTTCGCCAACATTATTAAAAGCCGCTATTCCGTGCGGGCTTTCAAGCCGGAGCGTGTGCCACAAGCTGTGCTGGAGCAGGTATTCAACCTTGCCAATTGCACGCCGTCCAACTGCAATACCCAGCCGTGGTTGGTGCAAGTAGCGAGTGGTGAGCCGCTGGAATTGCTGCGCCGCGAAATACCTGTCGCCATGATGAATGGACAGATCACGATGGATTTTCCGTACTTTGGCAAATACCACGGTGTGTACAAGGAGCGGCAGGGCGAGGCGGCCAATGATCTGTTCAAGGTGATGGGTATTGCGCGGGAAGACAAAGTCAAACGCAATGAAGCTTTCATGCGCAACTTCACTTTTTTTGATGCGCCGCATGTGGCGTTTCTATTTATTCCGCAGGAATACGGTTTGCGCGAGGCGACGGATATCGGTATGTATGCGCAATCGCTGATGTTGTCACTGACCGCGCATGGCATTGGCAGTTGCCCGCAAACATCACTCGGTTTTCATGCGGATCTGGTGCGTAAAACATTAGGCGTGGACGATAGTTTCAAACTGCTCTTCGGTATTTCATTCGGTTATGCCGATGAAGCTGCAGCAGCTAACCAATGCCGCACTACGCGTGCTGCTTTGAGTGAGAATACGTTTTTTCATGGATAGCATTGATGTATTTTGGCTGCCAATTGTCTGGCAATGATTTCATGCCCTTGCGGGTTGATGTGTCCATCTAAAGGAAAATAGCTGCTCTCATCCAGCAAGTTGGAAATATCCAGCGTCGACAAATGATGTATTTCAGTTGATTCCTGAATTTGCTGGTCGATGGCTGTGATGAAAAGTTTGTCATTTCTTCCGTAAGTGTTGATGTCAAAAATAATAATCTGCACGCCGGATTCCAGTATGCCG
>DAOMGA010000086.1:0-6715 GCA_035430085.1 Pseudomonadales bacterium | reverse complement strand
TTCAGCAGCATTTAAACGAATACTTTGACATTACCTGACCTATCCGGATAATCGCGATATCCGCAAAATCAAGGACTTTTACCATGCTGTCGCGTTTGATTGCCGCCGTTTGTATCACCGTCTGCACTATTTTGACCATTGGCTGTAACAAGCAGGATGCTCCCACAGGAAACACGGCCAGCCAATCTGGTACACCCGAAACAATCACTATCAGAATCGGGCACGCAGCTCCTCTCACCGGTCCACAAGCACATCTCGGCAAAGATAATGAAAACGCCATCCGCCTCGCTATCGACGAATTGAATAACGAAAAAATCAGCATTGAAGGCAAAGTTGCCCACTTCGAATTATTGTCTGAAGACGATATGGCCGACCCACGCACCGCCACACAAGTAGCTCAGAAGCTGGTCGATGCAGGCATCAACGGTATGATTGGTCACCTGAACTCCGGCACATCCATCCCCGCTTCCAAGATTTACCACGACGCAGGACTGGTAGAGATCTCGCCCTCAGCCACTGCTATCGCCTATACAGCACAGGGCTTCCCCGGCGCTTTCCGCGTGATGGCCAATGACAGCCAGCAAGGCAAGCAGCTTGCACATTACGCTGTACAGACGCTAGGCCTGAACAAGCTGGCGATTATTGATGACCGCACCGCTTACGGTCAGGGGCTTGCCGATGTATTCGAGAAAACAGCGGTGGAACTTGGCGCTACTGTGGTGAAGCGTGAATTTACCACTGATAAATCCAGTGATTTCAATGCCATTCTCACCAGCGTAAAAGGCTCCGACGCACAAATACTCTTCTATGGAGGCATGGATGCGCAAGGCGCACCGATGGTCAAACAAATGCGCGCTTTAGGTATCACGATGCCGTTTATGGGTGGCGATGGCGTTTATACAGCAGAGTTTCTCAAGCTGGCTGGCTCAGAAGCGGAAGGTGTTATCGGCTCCCTGCCCGGTATTCCATTATCGAGCATGAAAGGCGGTCCGGAATTCAAACAGCGGTTTGAAGCGAAATATGGCGTGATCCAGCTCTACGCTCCTTATGTATATGACGCCACACGCATGATGGCCAAAGCCATGCAGCAAGCCAATAGCATTGATCCAGCGCACTACCGCTCTGTACTGGCTACGCTGGAGTATCCCGGTCTCACGTCGACGATCCGCTTTGATGCAAAAGGTGATCTGATCAACAGCCCGGTGTCCCTGTACCGCGTCCACAACGGCGCCTGGGAATTCTTGCAGACAGCCGGCGGTCAATAAAAACAGCGGCTGTCAGTTCCATATGGACACACTCGCGCAACAACTTGCCAATGGCATTATTCTCGGCAGCGTCTACGCGCTGATCGCGCTCGGTTACACAATGGTTTACGGCATACTTGGGCTGATCAATTTTGCCCACGGTGAAGTCACTATGATGGGCGCGATGATTGCCATCGCAGTGCTCAATTCCCTGCTTGCCTCAACACTCGCACTACCTCCGTTTGCCTGTCTCGGTATCGCGCTGATCATCAGCATTCCAGCGTGCATGTTGCTAGGCATGAGTATCGAACGAATTGCCTACCGACCATTGCGCAACGCACCACGGCTTGCGCCGCTCATCACCGCCATTGGCGTTTCCATCGTGTTACAAAATGTGGCAATGATGATCTGGGGGCGCGGCTATCAACGCTTTCCTGATTTACTACCCAACCAACCATTCACTTTTTTACATGCCAGCCTCACCCCCACCAAAGTCGCCATTGTGTTGATCTCTACTGTTGTATTGGCCTGCCTGTGGTTACTGATAAATCGCACTCGCCTCGGTCGCGCCATGCGTGCCACTGCGCAAGACGGACAAGTGGCGCAGTTGATGGGCGTTAATATCAATCGTGTTATCGCCGCGACATTTGCTATTGGTTCCGGTCTCGGTTCACTGGCTGGTTTCATGGTGGCGGCAAATTACGGTCAGGCTGATCCTTACATGGGCTTCATGCTGGGCTTGAAAGCATTTTCTGCCGCCGTATTGGGCGGAATTGGCAACTTGACTGGCGCAGTGATCGGCGGTTTGCTACTGGGTATTATCGAAAGCCTTGGCGCTGGTTATCTCGGAGATCTCACTGGCGGTGTTCTCGGTAGTAACTATCAGGATATTTTTGCATTTCTTGTATTGGTTACGGTGCTGGTGCTCAAGCCTTCCGGCCTACTCGGTAAAAATACCGTAGAACGCGCATGATAAAAATATCCAAAAAAACACCTAAAAAAATCTGGCTGGCGTATGCCGTGCTGATGGTTGCTGCAGTTTTATTGCCACTGCTGACAGGCGCAGCATTGGGTAACGGCTGGGTGCGCGTGCTGGATTTTGTATTGTTGTACGCCATGCTCGCACTCGGACTCAATATTGTTGTCGGCTATGCAGGCTTGCTCGATCTCGGTTATATCGCTTTTTATGCGATTGGCGCTTATGTATATGCGCTGCTAGCGTCACCACATTTTGGATTGCACTGGTCGCCCTTTATTATTTTACCCATTGGCGCAATGGTTGCCGGATTATTTGGTGTGATACTCGGTGCGCCAACACTGCGTTTGCGCGGTGATTATCTGGCGATTGTGACGCTTGGCTTCGGTGAAATCGTGCGTCTATTCCTCAATAACCTTGATCGCCCTGTCAATCTGACCAACGGTCCGCAAGGCATCAACCTGATTGATCCTTTATTCACGCTGCAACAACCGTTACAGCTGTTTGGCTTGCGTATAACATCAGTTTATTTTTATTACTTCCTGTTTCTGGCGCTAGCCGCTCTAGTGATTTTTGTTTCGATTCGCTTACAGGATTCACGAATTGGTCGTGCATGGATGGCAATTCGTGAAGATGAAATGGCAGCCAAAGCCTGCGGCATCAATACGCGCAACATCAAGTTACTGGCGTTTGCGATGGGGGCATCATTTGGCGGCGTTGCAGGCGGATTGTTCGCAGGCTTTCAAGGTTTTGTCAGCCCGGAAAGTTTTGTATTGCTGGAATCCATTATGGTGTTATGCATGGTAGTGCTCGGCGGCATGGGCAATATTCCAGGTGTAATACTTGGCGCCGCTCTACTCACCATCACACCAGAAATTTTTCGTGATATTGCGACACCTGTGCAACAAGCATTACTGGGTCGCACTATTATTGATCCTGAAAATTTACGCATGTTGTTATTTGGCATTGCCCTGGTTGCCACCATGCTATTTCGTCCACAAGGCTTGTGGCCTGCTGAAAAACACGGGCGTTGAATGGATACCTTAAAAGCACATAATATTTTACAAGCAAAGCACATCAGTAAAAGCTTTGGCGGATTACAAGCCCTGAACAATGTTACTTTTGCTGTTCCTGAAAACAGCATCTACGGAATTATCGGCCCTAACGGAGCGGGTAAAACTTCGCTGTTCAATGTTATCACCGGCTTTTATCAAGCGGACAACGGTCAATTATTGTTGTGCAAAAAAAATATTATCAACCAACCACCACATAAAATTGTGCAGCACGGTATTGCGCGCACATTCCAGAATATCCGCCTGTTTGGCAACATGACGGTGCTGGAAAACATCATGGTAGGTTGCCACGCACGTAGCCATATTGGCGCATTGGGGGCGGTACTGCGCGGATCGCGAACGAAAGCAGAAGAGAAAGCTATTCATGAAAAATCGATGGCACTGTTGGCTTATGTGGGATTAGCGGAGTCATCTGGTAAAAAATGTGCAGGTGATATGGCATACGGCGATCAGCGACGTCTGGAAATTGCGCGTGCGTTGGCTACTAATCCCGCTCTCCTGGCACTAGATGAACCCGCTGCCGGTATGAATCCGACTGAAACCACAGCGCTACGTGATTTATTGTTACGGATACGTACCGATGGCATCACCGTACTACTCATTGAGCATGATGTGAAACTGGTGATGGGACTGTGTGATCAGGTGGCTGTGCTGGATTACGGCGAAAAAATTGCTGAAGGCAAACCGGCAGACATCCAGAAAAATCCCAAAGTCATTGAAGCGTACCTTGGTATCACACCGGATAATTAACCATTACTTATGTTCTAAGCATTACTTATGCTGTAAGTATTACTTAAGTTGTAACAAATTCCTTAATTCACGGATCGCTGATTCAGGATTATCCAACACCTGAATACCATGAATACCCAAGTCACGCGCACTGGCAACATTCTGTTCTACATCATCCAGGAAAACTGCACGCTGCGGAATCACGCCCCCCATATCAAACAAGGCACGCTGATATATAGCTGGATCAGGTTTGCGAATACCTAATTCGCTGGAATCAAATACTTTATCGATCAATTCATCAACAGGAATCAATGCACGCCAACCGTCACGAAATTCACGTACGTTATTGGTGATGATGGCTGTCGGATAACCTGCTGCCTTGATATCGCGCAAAGTCTGCACCATGGTATCGCGCATCAGGTTGCCGCCGGCCATACGCACCAGTAAATCCAGCGGATCAACCGCCATACCTTCAGCTTTGCCAAGCGCTAAAATGCCTTCCCTGGCATCATCAAACGATATTTCACCGCGTTCCAGTTTATGCCACGGGTGATCAGTATCCAGGTGATAAGCACCGAACATCAATTCAGCAAATTGCTGGATATCAACGCCGAGATCACGCGCCATACCCTCTACTGCAAAAAAAGGCGATTCGGTAAATACACCACCAAAATCGAATAAAACCAGATCTACTGGACGCGACATATTGATAACCACCGATCAATTAATTGCTTTGCCAGCTTGCCAGTAGCGATCTTTAATCAGGCGTTTTTTCAATTTTCCAGTTTCTTCGCGCGGCAATTCACGTTCGAAATCAATACTGCGAGGGCATTTGATTGCACTGATTTTTGAGCGACAGAATTCTATCAATTCTTTTTCCAGCTCAGGCCCCACGTCTGCCCAATTTGCAGGTTGCACCACAGCTTTTACTTCCTCTCCCATTTCTTCATGCGGCACACCGAAAACCGCCACATCAAATACTTTAGGATGATTGATCAGGCAATCTTCAGTTTCCTGCGGATACACATTTACGCCGCCGGAAATAATCATGTAAGACTTACGATCTGTGAGATACAGATAACCATCAGCGTCGAGATAACCTACATCACCAATAGTTGTCCAACCATCACGAATGGTGATGGATTTTTTCTTTTCTGCATCGCCGTGGTATTCAAACTGCGCGCCTTTAGAGCAATAAATAGTGCCGATTTGCCCTACAGGTAGCTCTTCGCCAGTTTCATCGTCAACGATATGCACTTGTGCATCCACGCACTTGCCCACTGAACCTTTGTGTGCCAACCACTCGGGGGAGCTGATCATAAAAATACCATTGCGTTCGGAGCCTGAGTAGAACTCCCACAACACAGGCCCCCACCAGTTGATAATTTTTTCCTTTACTTCCATCGGGCATGGTGCCGCGCCGTGAATAGCCAGTTTCATACTGGACATATCATATTTATTGCGAATTTCTTCCGGCAATTTCAGCAGCCGCACAAACATTGTCGGCACCCACTGGCTGTAACTGACCTTATATTTCTCGATCAGTTGCAGGGTTTTTTCTTCGTCAAATTTTTCCATAATCACAACGGTTGAACCCAAGCGATGCGAACCCATCACAAAACCGAGTGGTGCCGAGTGATACAGAGGTGATGTCGACAATGAAACCGTTTCATGATTGACGCCCATGAACTGTGCGAGACCTACGGAGCGCACTATATCTTGCGGTTCACCGAGCCCCCCCTCGCTCAAAGGAAACTTGATACCTTTAGGGCGGCCAGTTGTGCCAGAGGAATACAACATTTCACGACCTTCGGATTCATCCGCGATCGCGGTTATTGGCATTGCAGCAGTCGCTTTTTCCCAACTTTCAAAACCTGGTTGAACGCCATCCACCATGTAACAAACTTTCACTTCTGATAACTTGTCCAGAATTGGCCTGACTTTATCGGCAAACTTTTCTGCAACAATCAACACTTTGGCATGGCAGTTATTAATAATGTATTCAATCTCATCGGGCTGCAGGTAATAACTGATCGGCGTGAAATACAAACCGGCACGCGCTGCACCCCATACCACCTCGAAAAATCGCGGGTGGTTATCAAATAGAAAAGCCACATGGTCACCGCGCTGCAAACCTTGTTGACGCAGCAGCTGGGCAACTTGATTGGAACGCTCATCCAGCTGCCGAAAGCTTATCGTCTCACCTGTACTCGCCATAATAATAGCTGGCTGTTCTGGACGAGCCAGCGCATGAAAATGAGGATGTAACATGGTATATCTCCAACAATAAAAGATTAATTTTCTAATGGCTCGTGGCTGAATGTCAGGTATTTATGCCCCAGGTAACTACTGAACATTGGCACTCCCATACCGATAATATGTGCGACTTCTTTATTATGCCAATTCCAACCTATTACAAGAAATAGATGGTCCGCCAGCAACACACTGACAATCAATGTCTGTGCCACTGCCGCGAGTGTGACAAAAACAAACAGACCAATCTCCTGCCATAACGGGCGCGCACCTTTACCAAATACTTCATGCTGATAAAGAAAGAAAGCAAATACTGTGCCTATCAAATAAGCAACCACAATCGCCTTGTTATATCCAAGATAGGCATCCAACGATAGACGCGCAATAAAATTGACTGCCGCTGCTGCCAGCGCAGAAAAAAAGAATCGCAGGAATTGTCT
>DAOMGA010000085.1:1766-6736 GCA_035430085.1 Pseudomonadales bacterium | reverse complement strand
GCCAAGAATGTAGGATAGAAACATCAGAAGAATAATACTGATATGCGCATTAAGGGCATTGTTTATGGGTTTGTTGTTTTTTATCGTATTCAGGAATAACTGGCAAAAATAGATAACAGAGCAGGTTATCAGCAGCGGCATCAACATCAATACACTGGATCGCCATTGATCGCTGAGTAAATTATTCAATGGTGTAAATGTGTTTTGATAGGTAACCATCCCGATCAGGTTGCAGAGTCCCAGTGTGCTATACGCGAAGTAAATGGCCTGTCTGGTTTTTATGCCCAGCAGCAGTATGTACATTGATAAGCCGAGGATGCTGCCAGCAATAATGTTGTGGAATAGCTGAAGTGTATATTGTTCTTTATTGAACTCATGCTGGCTGTACAGCTTGAGTGGTGCATACGCGGAGTTGAAGCCCGTACTTTTTGCGTAAATCGTTGTGTGGGACTGTTCTGGCAATTTGATAATGAAGTTATCGGTTCCGTCCGTATTTTGCGGCACCAGCTGGTTCAGTGTGGCGCCATTGTCGTCATCTCCACTGTTTGTCTTGTGTGCGACAGAATACGATTCAAAATGATCCACCATGGGGTTGACGGTTTTCAGGACCAGCGTTTGCGCCAGATCGCTCTGATTATAGATATTGAAACGAAACCACAAAGTATGGCGGGAACTCAGTGTTTGTTTGTGAGAAAGATCGCTGACGTTATGCCACGCTGAATTATCCAGTTGATGGACAGCATCGATATCGGGTTCTTGCAGGCCGGGATTGTAGAATTCCAGTGCATCATTGAGAAAAACTTCCCCGTGCTGGTCGTCCTGGATGGTGACCATCGCATCAGCCTGTGCACTTGGCGGAGACACTAGCCAATACAAACTTGCCACCAGAGTGCAGATCATCACTCTGGCGACGGATTTCATATTACTGGCTGCTGATGTAGTCATTTATTTTCGCCGCCAATGTGGCTTTAACCGCTTGATACGCATCCTTGTTAGCGAGGTTATGCCACTCGTGGGGGTCTTGTCTGTGGTCATACAATTCTTCGCTGCCATCAGCATAACGTATGTAACGAAAGTGTTGGTCGCGAGTGGCCAGATGGTTTTCCTTGCCATGCATTTGCCAGACGGTAGTGGCTGTGTAAGGCCAGGGTGTGCTGGCATTTTTTAACAGTTTTTCCAGACTGTGACCCTGAATGCCGGGCGGGATGCTCAGGCCTCCCAGATTGGCGACGGTCGGGTAGATATCCTGCAGGCTGACCGCTGCATCGCAACGTTGCCCGGCTTTGATTCCGGGGCCGCTCATGATCAATGGAATATGCGTGGCTTCTTCCCAGAGTGTCAGCTTGCGCCACTGCAGTTTTTCACCCAGATGCCAACCATGATCTGACCACAGCACGACAATGGTGTTATCAGCCATGGCGGATTGTCGCAGTGCTTGCAGTACACGTCCCAGTTGTTGATCCGCAAACGAAATGGAGGCGAGATAGGCTTGCACCGCTTTTTTCCAGAAGCCGTAGCGCACGATATCTTCATGGATATACGTGTTGACCAGTTCGCGCCCCGCAGGCGGAATATCATCCAGATCCTGTTGCAGTACGGCAGGTAATTGCACGCTATCCAGTGGATACAGATCAAAATACTGTTGCGGCAGAAACCACGGTAAGTGCGGTTTGCCAAAACCGCAGCCGATAAATTGCGGTTGTGTATGGGGTGTGTTGATTGCGTTGATGATCCAGCTCGCCACTTGATAATCCGGTGTTTTTTCAACCGGTGTATTGGTGACGCCCCAGTCAAAGGTGCTGTCAATTTTTGATTGCGGTGGGCCACCTTTGCGCGGGTGTTCATTGTCGGGTTGCACGGGTTCATCCGGCGCGCCGTGTTCATTGTCCGGCCAGTATGCATCCCACGATTGTGGATCATGGAAGTGAAATATTTTTCCGGCACCGACGGCGCGGTAGCCATTATTGCGAAACAGTTGCGGCAGTGTGGTGGCGTGTTGCAGTGCTGGCATATCGCGCCAGTGGGTATTGTTGTAGAAGACTTGCGTTTGTAGTGGTGAGCGACCGGTCAGCGTGCTGGTGCGTGAAGCATTGCATAAAGGAATGGCGCAGTGTGCGTTGGTAAACAAGGTGCCGCTGGCTGCCAGTGCATCGATATTCGGTGTGTGGATTTTGCCGGGATAACCGCCGAGGCATCCCACCCAGTCATTGAGATCGTCGAAGGCAATGAAAAGAATATTGGGGCGTGATTTTTCACTGGCAACACTATTGCCAGCCAGCCTTGCAGTGGCGAGTGCCGCCAGCGATGCCTGTAAAAAATATCGGCGCGAAAACCGTTCTTTCATGGTTTTTGCTCTCCAGTCAAATCCGGTTTTTTGCCAAAATCAAACAAATATTGCTGCTGGATGGCGTTAAAAACAGTATGGAAAAACATTTCTTGCGCACGCGCATCGGGATGACTATCCAGCAGATGAATACTGTAGTCATCGATTTTCGTATTACTGAATTGCCGACTCGTATCCACAAATTGCATGTTGTATCGCTGGGCAATGTCTGCAATATGTTGTAAATCCTGTTCGGCATGCACGCGGTTATCGAGATACACCAACACGACAGGCATGCCGGGTTTGATACGATCAGCCAATGCGCGCATGTGATGCAATTCACTGTCGATAAACCTCAGGTGTTTATCGCTCAACACACTTTCAGCGGTGTTTTGCAGTGCCAGTTTTTCCGCTTGTCGCAAATCGATATATTCGCGGATATACGATGTCCACATGCCGTCAATGCGTTTGGGATTAAACGGCGGCACGCTGCCGGTTTTGGGCGGCAATGCCTGCTGGTCATTAAAACCGCAGTAGCCGAGCAGGATGGCATCCGGTTGCCAGGCTGGCACAAGATGTTCGAGTGTGGCGTTGTAGCGTTCCAGCCCGAATCCACCCACGGCAAAGTTGATGATTTCATAAGGGTGCTGACCCTTTTGGTTCATGGCGTCTTCTAGTAGTGCGTGAAAACTTTTATCTGTGTCGACACCGGAAGCCATGCTGTACGAATCGCCCAGCACGGCGATGCGATAGCTGCCTGCCGGTTTTTGCAGCGGATATTCGCGGTCAGCCAGGCCGTGGCTGTTGGTGGTGAGCCGCGCCAGCTTGAAAGATGTATCCAGATCCGGTTGCAGCGCCCAGTAAATATCATCGAACGGTGATTGCACCATGAAGCCGGCATTGTTGATGGGCACGTTATTGCGCATGGCTGCCACATCGAAGGCTTTCCAGCCAAACAGCCAGCAGCGAAAGCCTTGTTCCAGCAGTAGTGCCGAGAAAATAGTTGAAACCAATAACAGCAAAAAGTTGATGAAATACTTTTTCATTTCACTGTTTTCATATCAGACAGGCGCGTGCAGAAAGAGACGCTCATCACCGAACATATCCAGTCCGGGTGATAGCAAGCGGATATAACGGTCAAAATAAAGGAACTGCTTCAGCAGCAGGGTAAATTCACGCGGGAAGCGGATGCCGTGTTGTCGGCCGAGTGTGGAGACTTGCAGTGTGACTTCATTGAGAAAATCATCGCTGTCGCTCTCCTGTTCAAAACGTAAATACAGTTGTTTCAGATCGTGAGCCAGCGCTGTCGTATTCACTGACTGGTTGGTGGCGCCCATGCCAGCCATGGCCTTGGCGATGGCATCGAAATCACGTGTCGGTACAGTTGCAATCAGTGACAGCAATGAAGACCAGGTGGCGGGGGAGATGCGACCGACAATGCCGAAATCGATAAAACCGATGCGCCCGTCATCCAGCATCATCACGTTGCCAGCGTGCAAGTCGGCGTGATAAATCTGGCACTGCGTCAGACTGAGAAACCAGGTGTTCAGTGCATCGATCAACGCCTGTTCCGAGTTGGCGGAACGTTTGCGCACTTCTTCGATGTTGGATAGCGGCACGCCGTAAAAACGTTCCATCGTCAGCACGCGTTTGCTGGACGCTGCGCGAAACACTGCTGGCACGGTGACGTGCGTGATGGCATTTTTATCCAGAAAGCGGCGATAGGTGGCAATGTTTTCTGCTTCGCGATAAAAATCGCATTCTTCCAGCATGCCGTTGCGAATTTCTTCCACCATGTCAGTAATCGATGATGCTGGAATACTTTTGCTGAGTTTCTCCAGCAGCATGGCTGAAAATTGCATGAACTGGAAATCAGTCGTGAGAATATCTTCCACGCCCGGCTTTTGTACTTTAATCACCACGTCTTCGCCGCTGTACAGGCGCGCAGCGTGAACTTGTGCAATGGAAGCTGATGCGATGGGGGTGGGATCGATGTCACGAAAATAACGTGACAGTGTGGGGCCAAATTCGCCCACCAATACTTTTTCAATCGTGCTGAACGGCAGCGGTGTGGTCTGGTCGAGACAGCGCTGGAACGCTTCGACATATTCGTGCGGGAACAGCGAAGGCGAACTGGCAATCAACTGGCCGAGTTTGATGTAAGTGGAGCCGAGTGCTTCCACGGTGTCACGCGCCAGTTCGGGCAGTGGCATCTCCCGATTGTTCAGCCAGCGCCAACCCGTTTTTTGCAATACCAGGCCGGTTTGACCGATGCGTCGGGCGGCGTGATAACCAGTACGGAGTTTATCTAGCACGGTGCTTGTCTCATGAGTATCCTCTGGCCATTATGCACGGCGACACTGACAGGGCAATGACCGTTTTGAACAAGCAATCAGTTATTCTCGAGAGTGTATTGCAGCGCGCGCAACAGCAGCGCCATCGTGCACTGATCGTCTTGTCCGGCTCGCGGGAGTGGTGTTGCCGCAATGCTGACGCTTTGCTCGGCGATACAGTGTCGGGCAATGCAACCGATAGCGTGTGGATCGGGCAAGCAGAGGGTGCTTTCACGACATTGAATAGCATCCCTGCATCCAGAGTGCGTCAGTTACTCGGCAGTGAATGTGCTGTGGCAGTATTCAATGCACAC
>DAOMGA010000085.1:0-1717 GCA_035430085.1 Pseudomonadales bacterium | reverse complement strand
GGTGTTGCTCACGCCTGCTTTCGATAGCTGGGCTAATAATCAATGGGCAGAGACGCCTGATCCGGACTACGAACGGCTGGCGAGTTATCCGCACGCCAGTGAAACTTTGACACAACATTTCATTCGCCATGTTCTGGCTTCATTAACTTCACTCACAAGAACAGCCGACACTGTGCTGCTGCAAGAGGCAGAGCATCCCGGCACGTTGATGGCGCAATCCTGGCCGACTGTGACTGCGGTGCTGGATGATGGTGAATCATCACCAGAACAGCAGCTGTGTTTGCAGCAATTGGCGCAGCATACCGGTGTGTCGGTGTTGCTGGCAGGGCGCGGACATGGCAAGTCGGCGCTGCTCGGTTTTGCTGCGCGGCAATGGCTCGCGCAAGGCAAGCGTGTGTTGTTGGTGGCGCCATCGCGAGCTACTGCAGTGAGTGTGTTTCGTCATGTAGGCAGTCGTAATCAGAACAGTGAATTGGCGTTCAGCGCGCCAGACATGCTGTTGCAAGATAAATCTATCACCGCTGATGTCTTGTTGATTGACGAAGCGGCCGCGATTCCCTTGCCGATGTTGCTCGCGTTGTTGCAACGTTTTCCCCACGCCGTACTAGCCACGACAACCGACGGCTACGAAGGCACGGGTCAAGGTTTTGTACTGCGTTTTTTGCGTGAACTCGATCAGCAATGTCCGGGTTGGCAGAAACTGGCACTCGCATAGCCAGTGCGTTGGGCGGAACATGATCCGCTGGAACAATGGCTGTATCGTGTTTTATTGTTGGATGCGCAGGAACCGGTAATCAATAATATTCATGATTTTTCCAATGCGATTTTTGAAAAAACGATTTTTGAAAAATCAGTCTTTGAAAGAATCGAGCAAGACAGTCTCGCAAAAAATCCTGCGTTGCTCGCCGATGTTTACGGTTTGTTACGCTCGGCGCATTACCGCACCACACCGGATGATTTACGTTTTCTGCTCGATGCTCCGGCGCTGTCGCTCTACCGTCTTGCAGTCGATGCGCAAACCATTGCAGTGGCACTGGTGGTGGAAGAGGGCAGTATGGATGATGCGATGGCTGTAGAAATTGCAGCGGGTCGCCGTCGTCCGCGTGGTCATTTACTGGTGCAGACGCTCGCGGTGCACGAACAACAAGCGCAGTATTTGCAACAACGCGTGGCGCGTGTGGTGCGTATTGCTGTACACACACAACTGCAAGGGCGAGGCTTGGGTTCGCAGTTATTGCAGGCGATAGTCGCCGATCAGCAATCTCGCGGTATGCACGCTATTGGCAGCAGCTTCAGCGCCACACCGGAAGTGCTCGCGTTCTGGCAGCGTAACGGTTTTGCACTGGTGCGCGTGGGGCATAAACGTCAGGCAGCGAGTGCGGCTCCATCGGCATTGGTGTTGCGTCCGTTGTAAATGGCGCCTTATAACTGATTAATTTGCCAGCAGGCATTCGTAGGGAATACGCAATCCCTGATGCAAACGTTTTATCATCGGCAAACTCAGTTTACGTTTTCCGTTCAAAATTTCCGAAACACGACCACGCGAACCGATATAGGGTTCCAGATCCTTGTTAGTCAAACCCTGTTGCTCCATGCGGAATTTGATGGCTTCAACAGGATCGGATGGTGGCATCGGATAATGTTTGGTTTCGTAGTGTTCAATCAGCAGAGTGAGAATTTCCAGTTCATCAGCTGCTGCCGTACCGGGTTTCGCACC
>DAOMGA010000084.1:0-6775 GCA_035430085.1 Pseudomonadales bacterium | reverse complement strand
CTTTGATTGCTTCAGCCAACTGCAACAAGCGCTCAGCTTCTGCTACATGCAAATTCTCAATGAGCTTGCCGTCCAGTACCACCAAACCACTACCCTTAGCTTCCGCTTCTTGCCAGGCATCAAGAATGCGCAGCGCCTTTTCAACGTCTTCATCAGCTGGCGCAAATACCGTATTAGCCACGGCAATCTGGTCTGGATGGATCAGGGATTTACCATCAAAGCCCAAATCACGCCCCTGTTCACAGACATTCAAAAAACCGTCCATATCTTTCAGATTCAAATGCACGCCGTCAATAATATCGACACCCGCCAGTCTTGCTGCCAGAACACAGCGTTCCAGGCTGTATAAAAAACCGAGTCTGTCTGCACGATGGGGAATTCGCAGTTCCTTGGCCAGATCCGACGTGCCCATAACCAACACCTCGAGCCGACTATGGGACGCGGCAATACTCTCCACGCTCGCGACCCCACGAGGCGTTTCTATCATCGCCCAGATCGCCATGCCTTCTGTTAGACGATCCGCAACATATTGCACCGTTTGCGGGTCCTCCACTTTCGGCAATACCACAGCTGCGGCTGAACTGGTAATGACCGCATTCAGATCGTCTTCAAACCATTCTGTATTAATGGCATTCACGCGAATAGCCACCTCCCGATTGCCATAACCACCTTCCCGCAGCGCTGCCAGGGCTTGCTGACGAGCTGATGTTTTCATGCTGGGCGAAACAGCGTCTTCCAGATCCATGATGATGCAATCGGCCGCTAGATGTCGGGCTTTTTCCAGCGCTCTCACATTATGGGCAGGCATATACAAAACGGAACGACGAGGAACAATAGGCATGGTTTCATTCACACATTAAAGAGAGATTTTGCAAACAAAAACGCCCCGTTTCCGGGGCGTTTAACACTTCCAACACGGTTTAACCAAGATTTTTTGCGACAAAATCCCAGTTGACCAGATTCCAGAAAGATTCAACATATTTAGCCCGCAAATTGCGGTAATCAACGTAGTAAGCGTGTTCCCATACATCACAAGTCAACAGAGCAGTCTTGCCTTCTGTCATAGGGCAACCAGCGGCACCCATATTGACGATTTCTACAGAACCATCAGCATTTTTAACCAGCCAGGTCCAGGCAGAACCGAAGTTACCAACAGCCATCGTGCTGAATTTTTCCTTGAACGCTGCAAAAGAACCGTAAGCCTTGTTAATGGCATCAGCTAATGTGCCAGTAGGCTCACCACCACCATTGGGTTTCATGCAATTCCAGTAGAAAGTGTGGTTCCAAATCTGTGCTGCGTTGTTGTAAACACCACCAGAAGACGATTTGATGATGTCTTCAAGACTCTTACCTTCGAATTCAGTGCCTGGCACCAGATTGTTCAGATTAGTGACATACGCCTGATGGTGCTTGCCATAATGAAATTCCAGCGTTTCTGCAGAAATATGTGGTGCCAAAGCATCTTTGGCATAAGGAAGCGGGGGCAATTCAAAAGCCATTAGTCAATCTCCATTAAAAAAAACAATGTGCGCAATAAAGAGGCAGTTAAGTATTGGGGTTTTGAGGATGATTGCAAGCCAAAAGCTTATATATCTTTGTAATTGTATTCACTCAACTGGCGGCTCAATTGCATCTCGGCGAGACGGTCTTCCAAACGCCGCCGCATATCCTTGCTAATTGTAGAGACTTTTTCTGCTGCAGATTCTACGTCCTGTTCAGACTCAAAATCTTCAGCATCTGGAATATTGCTGTCTATGCTCACTTTGCCCATAAATATCCCCCCGAATATTTGCCGACAGACTCAACATTAATGCAACCAGTTACCCGGTTGGAGTAAAAATTAACCCGCTTTTCCTTGTCGGTCAATATGCAAAAAATGCATTCTTTCGGCATAAAAAAACCCGCACAAAGGCGGGTTCTTTTACGGCTTATTAATCACTCAATGAAATTGTTCTTCTTCGGTAGAACCGGTCAATGCAGTCACCGATGAAGCGCCGCCCTGAATAACGGTAGTCATGTCATCGAAATAACCGGTACCGACTTCCTGCTGGTGAGCCACAAAGGTATAGCCCTTATCACGCGCAGCAAACTCAGGCTCCTGCACCATTTCAACATAAGCCTTCATGTCTTCACGCGCATAAGCGTGTGCCAACTGGAACATGCTGTGCCACATATTGTGAATGCCAGCCAAAGTAATGAACTGGTATTTGTAGCCCATGGCAGACAGTTCGCGCTGGAACTTGGCGATAGTCGCGTCATCCAGATTTTTCTTCCAGTTGAAAGAAGGCGAGCAGTTGTAAGCCAGCAGTTGATCCGGGTATTTAGCGTGGATGGCTTCAGCAAAAATGCGTGCTTCTTCCAGGTCTGGTTTAGCCGTTTCACACCACAGTAAATCGGCATACGGTGCATAAGCCAAGCCACGTGAAATCGCCTGGTCAATACCGGCTTTCATTCGATAGAAACCTTCAGGTGAACGGTCGCCGATCACGAATGGTCTGTCATTTGGATCAAAGTCTGAAGTCATCAGGTCAGCAGCATTAGCGTCAGTACGCGCCAATACGATAGTTGGCACATCAGCTACGTCAGCCGCCAGACGCGCAGCCACCAGTTTCTGGATAGCTTCTTGTGTCGGCACCAATACTTTACCGCCCATGTGACCACATTTCTTCACGGAAGCGAGCTGATCTTCAAAGTGAACACCTGCAGCACCGGCTTCGATCATCGCTTTCATCAGTTCGTAGGCATTCAACACGCCGCCGAAACCAGCTTCTGCGTCAGCTACGATGGGCAGGAAGTAATCCACATAGCCCGCATCGCCCGGCTTGATGTCCGCTTTCCACTGGATCTGATCAGCACGTTTAAAACTGTTGTTGATACGCTTAACAACGGCAGGCACAGAATCCACTGGATACAGTGATTGATCCGGGTACATGCTGGATGCACTGTTGTTGTCTGCCGCAACCTGCCAGCCGGACAGATAAATAGCCTGCACACCGGCTTTGGCCTGCTGTACAGCTTGACCGCCGGTCAAAGCACCCATGCAATTGACGAAATCCTTATCGGGACGAAAAGCAGGTTTGGCACCTTTGGTGACCATCTCCCACAATCTTTCAGCGCCGCGCTTGGCGATGGTGTTTTCCACCTTGATAGAACCGCGCAGACGCACGACGTCTTCCGCTGAGTAAGGGCGAGTAACGCCTTTCCAACGAGGGTTTTCCGCCCAGTCTTTTTTCAGGCGTGCGATTTCAGCATTACGGTCATAGTTACCAATGGACATGGTGGTCTCCAGCAAAATGCATGGTGGGTTAATCAAGGCGGTAAAGGGAGGCGGCATTTTAGGGAGATGGCGGCAAGATATCCAGCGCATACTGGCGATTCATGCGTTTTTTTTCACTCGAACCACAAAGGTTTCCTGAAGTTTTTTTACAACACCGTCTGGTATTATGCACAACATCTGGCGCTACAGCTTTCCTGCCTGTCCAGTCGCTGACTTCCACTCCGATTTTCATGAGTCCTGCCGCATGTCCAGCAACGATAACACTCCACGAATTTCCCATGGTGATCTGCAAATTGCTGAATCACTTTACCGCTTGATGGTCGACGAAGTATTACCCGGACTTGGCATCAACGCCGACGATTTCTGGAGCGCATTTGAATCCATCGTACTGGATCTCGGTCCGAAGAATAATATCCTGCTGGACAAACGCGACACCTTGCAAAAGCAAATTGACACCTGGCACCAATCGCATTGCGACAAAGCGCACGATCACGAAAAATACAAAGCTTTCCTGCAAAAAATTGGTTACCTACTGCCAGAAGGTCCGGACTTCAAGATCACCACCGCAGGTGTCGATGAAGAGATTGCCACCCTCGCCGGCCCCCAGCTGGTAGTGCCAGTAAAAAATGCGCGCTACGCACTCAACGCCGCCAATGCACGCTGGGGTTCACTTTACGACGCGCTATATGGCACAGATGTTATTGCTGAAACCGATGGTTGCGAAAAAGGCGCGCGCTACAACCCGGTACGTGGTGCACAAGTGATTGCCTATGTACGTCAATTTCTGGACGAAGTCGTACCACTGGCTGAAGGCTCGCATGCCGACGCAGTGAAGTATGCCGTCGTTAATACACAGCTGGAAGTGACTTTAAAAAATGGCAGTAAAACCGGATTACAAGACACTGCGAAATTTGCTGGTTACTGGTTCAGCAATACCGGTGGCAGCCCATCCAATCCTTCGCATATTTTAATTCGCAATAATGGACTTTATATCGACATACAGTTTGATGATGAGCATGTAGTAGGCCGTGATGATCCCGCTCACATCAAGGATGTTGTGCTGGAATCTGCACTCACAACCATTCAGGATTGCGAAGATTCAGTTGCAGCCGTTGATGGCGAAGACAAGACAGAAGTCTATCGCAACTGGCTCGGTCTGATGAAAGGCACACTAACTGACACCTTCCTGAAAAATGGCAAGGAAATGACGCGCACACTCGCGCCTGACTTACACGCTTTGAGCCCAACAGGTGAGCCCATTACGTTGCATGGTCGCGCAGTGATGCTGATACGCAATGTTGGCCACCTGATGACTAACGAAGCTGTGTTACTGAAAGACGAAGAAGTGCCGGAAGGCATCCTTGATGCCATGATCACCATCGCCATTGCAATGCACGATCTGAAAAGCCTCGGCAGCCGTTCCAACTCACGTAAACGTTCGATCTACATCGTCAAACCCAAAATGCATGGCCCTGAAGAAGTGGCATTTGCCTGCGAAATTTTCGGGCGTGTCGAACACGCACTGGGCCTACCTCGCAACACAGTAAAAATCGGCATCATGGATGAAGAGCGCCGCACCACCGTCAACCTGAAAGAATGTATTCGCGCTGCAAAAGATCGCGTCATTTTTATCAACACCGGATTTCTTGATCGCACAGGTGATGAAATCCATACATCGATGGAAGCCGGCGTGATGGTACGTAAGAATGAAATGAAACAAAAACCATGGATTAGCGCTTACGAAAACTGGAACGTGGATATCGGACTCGCCTGCGGTCTACAAGGCAAGGCGCAAATCGGCAAGGGCATGTGGGCCATGCCTGATCTGATGAAAGATATGGTCGATACCAAAATCATGCATCCAATGGCCGGCGCCAACACAGCCTGGGTGCCTTCACCTACCGCAGCCACATTGCATGCAATGCATTACCACAAAGTGAACGTATTCGAGCGCCAGAGTGAATTGAAAAATCGTGAGCGCGCCAGTCTGGATGCCATTCTCGCCATTCCACTGCTCGGCGACACAAAACTTTCAGATGCCGATATCCAACAAGAACTGGATAACAATTGCCAGAGTATATTGGGTTACGTTGTACGCTGGATTGATCAGGGAGTAGGCTGTTCCAAGGTACCGGACATCAATGACATCGGATTGATGGAAGATCGCGCAACGTTGCGTATTTCAAGCCAACATATCGCCAACTGGTTGCGCCACGATTTCTGCAAACGCGTACAAGTGCTGGAAACCTTCAAACGCATGGCTGTCGTGGTGGATCGTCAAAATGCTGACGATCCAAACTACCGCAATATGTCACCCAATTTTGATGAATCTGTGGCTTTTCAAGCTGCGTGCGAGCTGGTCTTCGGTGGCGTACATCAACCCAACGGTTACACCGAACCTGTGCTGCATCGCCGTCGTCGTGAACTGAAAACCTCACAAGCCTGATACAAAATCCTGTGCTGATCCCTATCCCGGCATTCAGCGATAACTATATCTGGTTGCTAGTCAAGGATGACAAAGCATGGGCGGTAGATCCGGGTGAAGCAACACCTGTATTAAGCGTGCTGCTTGAAAAAAAATTACAGCTAGCAGGCATTTTATTGACGCATCATCATCCTGATCATACAGGCGGGATTGCTGAATTATTGCGGCATTATCGCGTTCCTGTTTATGGCCCTGATAATTCACCTGTTAGCACGCTGATCAGCCACCCGCTCCAGCACGAAGACAGCATTACACTCGTCGATATGGCATTTTCTGTCATTGCGATTCCAGGTCACACACTAGATCACATAGCTTTCTATAGTGTTACAGAAAATATTCTGTTCTGTGGTGACACACTGTTTTCGGCTGGTTGCGGCCGTGTTTTTAAAGGTACTTATGAGCAGATGTATCACTCACTATTGAAACTGGTAACACTGCCAGATGACACAAGAGTCTGTTGCGCACACGAATACACGCTGTCGAATTTGCGCTTTGCCAACTTTGTAGAGCCGGATAACTACGACATTATTGAATATCAGAAGCAGTGCGAAAGTCTAAGAGAAAAAAATCAACCGACACTGCCTTCAACCATTGCACAAGAAAAGAAAGTTAATCCTTTTTTGCGCTGCAGTAATGCAGCACAGTTTTCGCATAGACGTGAACTGAAAAATAGCTTCTGAGACCTTCACTGCATAGAAAATAAAACTGTCAGCGCGCATCCAGTATCAGAGATGTGGTAAGTGATGCTTTAGCAGGATCTGCATTTGCATTCATTACAAACACGCGTGCCGGTGCAACACGGTTAGTTTCAACCAGATTCGCCTTGATCTGTTTGGCGCGCCGCATAGCCAGATCATCAAGCTCTTCATCGGATACCGGTATGCCTTTCTGCAAAGTTTCCCAGCCCTGCTCATATGCGAGCGCTTTCAAGGTGTTTTTTTCAGGCTTTTCACCGCGCGCTTTCATTTCATCGCCAATACCCGCGCCACCGAGAATGTGCACGTTGTAGAGCT
>DAOMGA010000083.1:0-6823 GCA_035430085.1 Pseudomonadales bacterium | reverse complement strand
GCAAAACCGGCAGCGGCTAAAGCCAAGCCGGCAGCGAAACCTGCACCTGCGCCGGCTAAAAAAGTAGAGTCAAAACCAGTAGTTAAATCAAGTGCTGTAAAACCTGTCCCCAGCAAGCCTGCTGCGCCTGCCAAGCCGACACCGGCCAAAGCGGCGCCAAAACCAGCAGCCCCTGTCAGCGCCATTCAAAAAGCGAGTAGTAGTCAGCCTGTGAGTAGTAAATCATCAAGTAGTACTAACAAACCTGCCAAAAGCAGTAAATCTTCCTCTGGTAAGTCTGCGCTGGATGCTGCGACGTTTATTCCCTATCAGGAAAAAATAGGTGAGGACTACATGAACGATGCGCACAAAGCGCATTTCCGTAAACTCCTGCTGGACTGGAAAGCCGAGTTGATGGAAGAAGTAGACCGCACTGTCAGCCACATGAAAGATGAGGCGGCTAATTTTCCTGATCCAGCCGATCGCGCCACCCAGGAAGAGGAATTCAGTCTTGAACTCCGTGCGCGTGATCGCGAGCGCAAGCTGATCAAGAAAATTGACAGCACCCTGGAGCTCATCGAGCAGGACGAATACGGTTACTGTGGCGATTGCGGTATCGAAATCGGTGTCCGCCGCCTTGAAGCCCGACCGACTGCCACCCAGTGTATTGATTGCAAAACGCTGGCTGAGATCAAAGAGAAACAGATAGGCGGCTGATGACCGCCGCTGATCGCTGTACGGGGCGTTTTGCCCCGTCGCCTTCCGGTCCTTTGCATTTTGGTTCCCTGCTCGCCGCTCTGGCGAGCTTTGTCGACGCACGTGCCAATGCCGGTCGTTGGCTGGTGCGCATGGAAGATCTGGATCCTCCTCGTGAAATGCCCGGCGCTGATCGCCTCATTCTTGCCGCGCTAGAACAACATGCCCTGCACTGGGATGGCGACGTGCTGTACCAGAGTTCACGCCATGCCCGTTACAGCGAGGTGCTGGCAGATTTGCTGGCGCAAGGATTGGCTTACCGTTGCACTTGCAGCCGCGCGCGTCTGGCAACACTCAACCATGTCTACGATGGGCATTGCAGGGTAAACCCGCCGGGCGTGGATCAGGCGTGTGCCATCCGTTTGCAGTTACCGGATCAAACCATTCACTTTACTGACCGTATTCAGGGTGCGCAACAGCAGCATCTCGCTGACGCTGGCGATTGTGTTATCCATCGCAAAGACGGTTTGTATGCATACCAGTTGGCGGTGGTGGTGGATGATATCGGGCAAGGCGTGACGGACGTGGTGCGCGGCAGTGATATTCTCGAAGCCACCGGCGCGCAAATCTACCTGACCGGATTGCTGGGTGGCGCCGCGCCGCGCTACGCGCATGTGCCGGTTGTATTGGGCGATGATGGTCAGAAGCTCAGCAAACAGAATCATGCAAAGGCGCTGGATTGTTCCCGGCCGTCACAAAACCTGTGTCGTGCCCTGGCAGTATTGGGGCAAAATCCACCGGTAGAACTGGAACATGAAACGTCAGAAGTGGTAGTAAAGTGGGCGGTCACTCACTGGGATATCGCCTTGATACCTAAGAAGACAGGCGTAATGCCCACAGATAGTTTTACAGTCTGATCTGACCGCGAAACACGGTGACAGCAGGCCCGGTCATCATGACCGGACAGCCCTCACCCGACCACTCAATCAACAGGTCACCGCCTGGCAGCGTCACCTGAACAGGGCTAGCCAGCTGCCTCAGGCGCATGCCCGCTACTGCGGCTGCGCAGGCACCGGTGCCGCAGGCAAGGGTTTCGCCGCTGCCGCGTTCAAACACCCGCAGACGAATGTGATGTGGATCCACCACCTGCATGAAACCGGCGTTGACGCGATTGGGAAAACGCGGATGCCGTTCGATGGCCGGCCCCAGTGTTGCGACCGGCGCGGTATCCACATTGTCGACCTGTAACACGCAATGGGGATTGCCCATCGACACCGCGCTTACTTCCAATGCCTGACCATTCACTGCCAGCGTATAACGATCGGCTTCACCAGGCGCCTCAAAAGGGATGAGAGCAGGGATGAATTGCGGCACGCCCATATCCACACAGACACGCTCGTCTTGCAGCACGGTCAATTCAATAATGCCCGACAGGGTTTGCACACGTATCCGGCGTTTATTGGTCAGGCGCTGCTCCCGTACAAAGCGTGCGAAACAGCGGGCACCATTGCCGCATTGTTCGACCTCACTGCCATCCGCATTAAAAATACGGTAGCGAAAATCCACGTCGGGGAGATCCGGTGCTTCCACGGTCAACACCTGATCACAGCCGATGCCTAAATGGCGATCAGCAATCAGCCGCACGTGCTCGCTGGACAGGTAGCCGCGCTGGGAAATGAAATCGAAAACAACAAAGTCGTTGCCGAGTCCGTGCATCTTGCTGAATTTGAGCAGCATGGTCGTTTATCAAGTTTCGTTTGAGTTTCAGTCTATTGGGTTTGGCAGCGTGAGCCAACCATCCAGTACGGCAGCCAATTCTTCAGCCCCCTGTTTGGACAGCGATGAAAACAATTGCACACTGGTTTTCTCACCCCATGGAGCCAGCAGTTTTTTTACCTTGAACAGTTCTTGCTGGGCGGGGCCGCGGTTGAGTTTGTCGGCTTTCGTCAACACACAGTGCACAGGCAAATCAGCTTCCTTGGCCCAATCGAGCATGTTGCAGTCAAAATCTTTCAGTGGGTGGCGGATGTCCATCAACAGCACCAGTCCGCTCAGGGTTTCGCGGCGACGCAGGTAGTCTTCCAGATGCAGTTGCCACTCATCCTTGGTGGCGTGCGACACCTTGGCATAACCGTAGCCGGGCAGGTCAACCAGACGCTGATGCGCTTCTATATCGAGCGCAAAAAAATTGATGAGCTGAGTCCTTCCGGGGGTTTTACTGGTGCGAGCCAGATGGCGGTTATCGGTCAGTACATTGATGCAACTGGATTTGCCCGCATTGGATCGCCCGGCAAATGCCACTTCAGAGCCGGTGTCAGGCGGGCATTCTGCAAGGCGGGAGGCGCTGGTAACAAACCGGGCGCGGCGAAAATCAGCCAGGGAAAGTGGAGGCATAACAGTTTTGATCCTCAATGAACTGACCTTGCCGGTGATTTCTACCGTTAGGCTGGGCGGCAGTATATAATGCCGCGGTTTTTTTAGGGGAACTGTGTTTTTGCGGTGCCCTGTGACGTGGTAGCCTGTTTCAAACCTGTAACGCTTTACGATGTGGTGAATACATGAAATCCCTGATTGGCAAAAGTCTCTTCATTCTTGGTCTGGTCGTTGCGGTGCCTGCAATAGCAGGGGATGCCACGGCGGGTAAAGCACTGACAACGGCTTGTGCTGCTTGTCACGGCGCAGATGGCAACAGCATGGCGCCTACCTTCCCCAAACTGGCGGGTCAGGGTGAGAAATACTTGCTCAAGCAACTGGAAGACATCAAAAGTGGTGCGCGGACAGTGCCGGAAATGACAGGTCAATTGACCAGTCTCAGCCAGACTGATCTGGAAAATATCGCCGCGTACTATTCAGGCAAACAAATGGGGCTGTCCGGTTCCAAAGATGACAAAGAGTTACTCGAACTTGGCGCAAAAATTTACCGCGCTGGCAACAAAGACGTCGGCATTCCTGCCTGTATCGGTTGCCATTCACCGACGGGCGCTGGTAATGCGCCAGCGGGCTTCCCGAAACTGGGCGGTCAACACGCCGATTACATTGCTAAACAACTGAGAGATTTTCGGGCGGGCGCTGAGTACACTGATAAAGGTCGTCATAATGATGGCGACACGCGCACCATGCGCGGTGGTGTGGCGCGCATGAGCGATCGGGAAATTGACGCTGTAGCCAATTATATTGCTGGCCTGCACTAAGGAACTTCAGCGTGTAGCTGGCATCAAAAAGGCGGCATCAAGCCGCCTTTTTTGTACTTTGAAAATAAGTGGTACTTTGAAAATCAAAAACGATTTCACGGGAGAGCAAGATGAAAAAACTGATGGCTTCATTGCTATTGATAGGCAGTTTTCTACCTCTGATGGCGCAAGCGCAGGACGCTGCGCCAGCCGGTGCGTCGGGAGAAAAATACCAGGCCGGTAAAGAGTATCAGGTCATTGCGATTCCGGTTCGCACGAATGATCCAGAAAAGATCGAAGTGAATGAAGTGTTCTGGTATGGCTGTCCGCATTGTTATCACTTTGAAGCGCCATTGGAGGCGTGGGTCAAAAAATTGCCGGATGATGTTGATTTCGAGCGCACCCCCGCCATTTGGCGAGAAAGTATGGATCCGCATGCCCGTGCGTATTACATGGCGAAACAATTGAAAGTACTGGATACGATGCATAACATTATTTTCAAAGCCATGCAGGAAGAAAAAAAGGGGCTGGTCAATGAAAATGAAGTTGTCGCATTGTTTACTGCGCATGGCATTAATGAAGATGCCGCACGCAAGGCATACAATTCATTTTCGGTGCAATCACTCACCAAGCAAGGTGATGCACGCGTACGTGGCTATGGTATTACCGGTACGCCAGAGATGGTGATCAACGGCAAATACCGTATTTCTGCACGCGATGCCGGTTCGCAGGAAGCCATGCTGGATGTAGCGACGTTTCTGATAGAAAAAGAGCGCAAAGGAAAAGGCGACAAGCAATAAAAACGCCGGATGGATGTTTCCGGATTACTGGACAGGCTTAACGACGCCCAGCGTGAAGCTGTCAGTGCGCCACCAGAAAACCAGCTGATTCTCGCTGGCGCGGGCAGCGGAAAAACCCGCGTGCTGGTGCACCGTATTGCCTGGTTGATGCAGGTGGAACATGTTGCGCCTCACGCTATTCTTGCGGTGACGTTTACCAATAAAGCCGCGCGCGAAATGCGCAGTCGATTAGAGGAAAGACTGGGTGGTGCCGCGCGACATTTGTGGGTGGGAACATTCCATAATCTCGCACACCGCTTATTAAAACTGCATTGGCGTGACGCCAACCTGCCGGAACAATTCCAGATTCTCGATAGCGACGATCAGTTGCGGCTGATCAAACGTGTGATGAAAAATCTGGAAACTGATGAAGGCCGCTGGCCGGCCAAACAGACGCAATGGTTTATTGGCGGACAAAAAGATGAAGGCAAACGCGCCAGCTATTTGCAGCGCACAGGGGATTTGCACACCGATACCCTGATAAAAATCTACACCGCTTATGAAGAAGCGTGTCAACGCGGTGGGTTGGTAGATTTTGGCGAATTATTGTTGCGTTCACATGAGCTCTGGCTCAACAAGCCAGAGTTACTTGCGCATTACCAACAGCGTTTCCGCTTTCTGCTGGTGGATGAATTCCAGGATACGAATACGATCCAGTATGCATGGCTGCGTGTGCTGGCGGGTGACCAGGCATTCATAACAGCTGTGGGAGACGATGATCAATCCATCTACGGTTGGCGCGGCGCACAAATTGAAAACATCCAGCGCTTTCCGCAACATTTTTCTAACGTACATACCATTCGCCTTGAGCAGAATTACCGTTCGACGGCTACCATCCTGAAAGCTGCCAATGCGGTGATCGACAACAATCGCGGACGGATGGGCAAGGAGTTATGGACTGATAGCGTTGATGGCGATCTGATTTCTGTTTTTGCGGCATTTAATGAACAGGAAGAAGCGCGTTTTATTGTCGATCGCATCAGCGCCTGGATTGAAGGTGGCGGCATGCGAAAAGATTGCGCGCTGTTGTACCGTTCCAATGCACAATCACGCGCGCTGGAAGAAGCTTTGTTACAGCGCGGTTTGCCGTATGTGGTGTATGGCGGCCAGAAATTTTATGACCGGCTGGAAATTCGCAATGCGCTGGCTTATTTGCGTTTGATCTGGAATCGCAATGATGATCAGGCATTCGAGCGTGTGATCAATACGCCGACACGCGCCATCGGCGAACGCACGGTAGAAGATATCCGTGCCTATGCACGTGAGCGCGATTGCTCGTTATGGCAAGCAGCCGATGAACTCACGCAGAGTGATCGCATGACAGCACGTGCCGGTAATGCCGTAAAAGGTTTCTTAAGTCTTATCAATAGACTGGACGTTGAAACACGTGAAGACCCGCTGCATAAAATTGCCGAACATGCGATGACAGCCAGTGGTTTGGTTGATTTTCACCGCAATGAAAAAGGTGAAAAGGGTTTGAGTCGTGTAGAAAACTTGCAGGAATTGATTGGCGCGTGCAAAGCATTTGAAGCGGATGACAGCGAGCAGCCGGTGCTCGGTCAGTTTCTGGCGACGACGGCGCTGGATGCTGGCGACACGCAGGCGGAACCGAACAGCGACAGCGTGCAATTGATGACGCTGCATTCAGCCAAGGGGTTAGAGTTTCCACTGGTATTTATTACGGGCGTGGAAGAAAACCTGTTTCCGCACAAAATGTCGATGGACGAACCCGGTCAACTCGAGGAAGAGCGGCGCTTGTGTTATGTCGGCATCACACGCGCCGAGAAAAAATTGTACCTGACATATGCCGAAAGCCGGCGCTTGCACGGTGGCGATTCATTCAATATGCCGTCGCGGTTTATCCGTGAAATTCCTTCAGAATTACTGGAAGAAGTGCGCCCGCGTACCAAAGTCACGCGCCCCATTTATCATTCAAGAGAAAGTCACTCACAGTCCGCCATGCATCCTTCGCTGCGGCAAAAAGAAACCAGCAACGGTGAGTTCCGACTGGGCCAACGTGTGACACACCCGATTTTTGGCGAAGGGTTTATTCTCAACGTTGAAGGCAATGGTCCGCGCACACGTGTGCAGATCAATTTTGATACGGACGGCACCAAGTGGCTGATGTTGTCACACGCT
>DAOMGA010000082.1:534-6876 GCA_035430085.1 Pseudomonadales bacterium | reverse complement strand
AGAAAAAGCCAGCCGGAAAATGCTGGACTGGTTTGGTTGATTGACCATGAAGAGCGAAATTGTCCTGACGTGTAACTTCAGTAAATAGCTGCAAATACATAAAGTTAATTCAACTATTTAAAAATACTCTCACGAAGTTATAAGTAAAGCTTGCGAAGCCTGTCGGGCTTAATGCGTAATCCGTCTAGTAAACGGTGTGATTCAGCAGACATTTGGACAAGCGGCTGTATATTTTTTGGCTGTTTTGCGTATATTGAGAGTCAAGGATGAAAAAAAGAATAACAGTCTGGGTCGCTTTGGGTAGTGCTGTGATTCCGGGTGTGATGGCAGGCGGTGAACTGTTTTAGCTGGACAGGTGCGGCAGTCGAATCAGCTAGTGGGCTGGAAGTGATATCCAGACAAATCCGGAGGAAGAGGATGCTGCTATGCGAAAAGATGAAAGGCATTCGGTCAATGTGCCTATTGAAGTGTACCCGGCTTGTGGGCAGCCGCTTTTATTGATAAAAAATTTCAGTGTCAGCGGGTTGCGTTGTGTTTCGCCCCGCAAATTATTGCGCGGTACTTTAGTAGAAATTGATGTCGCCATGGCGCATCCCCCATCATATTTTGGTGAGGGTGTTGTCGTATGGTGCAATGAGGTTGGCGAACATTATGAACTGGGCATTCATTTTCCTAATCGCATGGAAGTGTTGGCCGAGCGTATCGCGATACAACTGCGCCAGATTGAAAATTATCGCTGCCTGGTTCGTGACGTAGACAATCGCCTGTTGTCTATTGAAGAAGCTGCGCACGAATGGATACGTGAGTATGCTCAACGTTACCCGAGGATTTCGATGGAAATGATTACGGATTACGGCGTGTATGAACAGGTTTCATCTTACCATCGTCAGTGATAGTGCAATTTGTTCTAAAGAAATGCGTGCTTTTTAGTGGATACAGACGAACGGTTGTTTCTTTTTGAATTTATAGGCGTATATTAAAAATTGTGAGAGCGTCGTGATACTTAACGTAATGATCAGGAATCAAATGGCTTAGATGCCTGCCTGACCAACCCTCTACTTGATCGCGATGAATCTGCAATGTAAACCCGATGAATGCTAAAGCAAACAGGAGGATGGAAAAGGAGCTGCGGCTCCTTTTTTATTGCGCGAAATTTACTAACGGATTTTTTCTTAGTGATTTTTTGCCAACGGTCTTTTACCAATAAGAAAACTGTTTCGCCAATAATCATCGTTGATGGTATCCAGTCTAACTTTGCCGCCGGTGCTGGGTGCGTGTACAAAACGTCCCTTGCCGACGAAAATGCCTGCGTGGTCCGCTTGCTTGCCGTGGCGAGTTGCAAAGATTACGAGATCACCTGTTTCCAGATGGTTTTTATCAACAGCAGGTGCTGGCATTGCACTCAAATCTTTCACGCTGCGCGGTAGCTTGATGCCGACACTCTCGCGGTACACGTAACCCACCAGACCGCTACAATCGAAACCGGTTTGTGGAGAGCTGCCGCCATAGCGATACGGTTTTCCTACTTGCTGCATGGCAGTGAATGTCACTTCATTGGCTTGTGCGGGGTTAACAGAAGCCGTTGGTGAAGTGGCGCAACCCATCATCAACAAGGTCATCAGACCCAATGCAGCTAATGTATAGGGTGTGGATATCTGCATTGTCGAAAAAGACTTTTACTTGGTGTACTTTTCACTCAGGTTGATGGCTTCTTGCACGGCTTCTTCTTCTGTCTTCGGGGTCGATTCTGATGTTGTCTGCCCCTGCCCGTTGAGTGCTGCATCAATGTAGGCCTGAGCTTGCTCGTCTGTCACATCCGTTTCACTGGAGGTTGTTGAATCCAGTCCTTGCTCTTTCATGTTGTCGATTCTGGCTGAGACTTCTGCTTCTGAAGTGCCTTCAGCTGCATCGCTGGATTCATCAGCGATAGCGAACTGGCAGGTGGCTGCAAAAAGAAAAACCAGACCAATTTTACGAAACATAAGTGACCTCATTGGGTAGTGGGTAAGCTGTTGTTACTAAGGTGTTGGAAGCATAGCATTCAAGCCCGGATTTTATGGAATATACCGGTATACTTTCTTGACAATTAAAACGGGCGATTATCGTTATGCGTAAACTTGCACTGCTGTTTCTTCTAATTACCACTTACCAATTTGCGTGGGCGGATCAGGCATTTGATACAGCCTTGTCAGCGGCGAAAACAGGTGATGCCCAGGCTGAATTCAATCTGGCGCTGCTGTATGCCAAAGGGCAGGGCGTTCCGCAAGACGCAAAACAGGCGCTGGATTGGTTCACGAAAGCTGCTGAACAAGGTCATGCCAAGGCGCAATACAATCTGGCCGGCATGTACGCCACAGGGCAAGGTGTGCAGCGGGATGATGCACAAACCCTGAAATGGTGTACCAAAGCCGCCGAGCAGGGTTTTCCTGAAGCACAATTCAGCCTGGCTTCGATGTATGCCAATGGGCAAGGTGTGCCAAAGGACGAGAAGCAAGCGCTGAACTGGTACATCAAAGCTGCTGCACAGGGCCATGCCAAGGCGCAATACAATCTGGGCACGATGTATGCCAATGGGCAAGGCACGCCGCAGGATTATCCGCAAACCCTTCACTGGTTCACGAAAGCTGCTGAGCAAGGTTTTGTGGATGCGCAATACAATCTGGGTGTGATGTATATCAACGGGCAGGGAACAAAAAAGGATAGTCAGCAAGCGGTGAACTGGTACACCAGGGCTGCAGAGCAGGGTGATATCAGGTCACAGTTAGGCTTGGGCGTGATGTACAGCACAGGGAAAGACGTGGCACAGGATGACAAGAAAGCTTATGTCTGGTTTTCGCTGGCAGCAGTCAACGGAGGCAACGGTGTGACTCGGGTTGATGCAAATAATCGAAATGTTGACGGGAGTAAGGATGCCGCTGTTAAGAACAGGGATGCTATTGCTGCGAAATTGTCGCCTGCTGATCTGGAAAAAGCGCAGAAAGAAGTGGCAGAGCTGACGCAAAAGATCCAGCAAAATAAAGCGGCGAAGTGATGGTGTTGCCTTGAAATGAAGGTGACACAAAAAAGCCCGCGTGCCAGAGAAAGAGCAGCGGGCTTTCAGGTCAGTGTCGGTATCACTGTGTATTGCAAGTAGATGGTGCCGAAAGAGAGACTCGAACTCTCACTCCGTTAGGAACACGAGTTTGAGTCGTGCGCGTCTACCGATTCCGCCATTTCGGCTTGAGGGGCGCATTCTATAGCAGGGTGGATAGCGGGGCAATCTTCCTGTGAATATGGAACAATGCCGCCCCCAGCGACTGTTTCCCTTGAATTGACCGCCCGCATGCAACGCCAGTTATTCCATTACCACCTGCCTGATCAGCTGATTGCTGCTATTCCTTGCGTTGAGCGAACGAGCAGCCGTTTGTTGTGTCTTGCAGGTGATACGGGTGAGTTGATCCATCGTGGATTCCGGGATTTGCTGGATCTGGTGCGGCCTGGTGATCTGATGGTGTTCAACAACACCCGTGTATTGCCGGCGCGATTGCTCGGCCACAAGCCCAGTGGTGGCAAGGTTGAGGTGCTGGTGGAACGTGTGCTCAACGCGCAGGAAGTGCTGGCGCATGTGCGTGCCAGCAAGGCGCCTCAAGTGGGCGCTGAATTATTGTTTGGTGAACAGTTTGGCGACGGTGAAAATCAACTGAAAATTGAAATGCTGGGGCGCGAGGATGATTTATTTCACCTGCGTTTTGATGCACGACACACCGTGCATGAATGGTTGGGGTTGCTTGGCCATATGCCTTTGCCGCCGTACATCCAGCGGGCAGATAATGCTGCCGATCATGAGCGCTACCAGACGGTTTATGCGCAAACACCGGGCGCAGTGGCAGCGCCGACAGCCGGATTGCATTTTGATGAGCCGATGTTGGCGGCGTTGAAAGAACGCGGTGTAGAGATGGCATTTGTCACACTGCATGTCGGTGCCGGCACGTTCAAACCTGTGCGTGCTGACGATATCCGTGATCACATCATGCACAGCGAATGGCTGGAAGTGACACAGGCAGTGTGTGATACGGTTGAGCAAACCCAAAAACGCGGTGGGCGTGTGATTGCTGTGGGCACCACCAGTGTGCGCTGTCTCGAAACAGCAGCGCAGAGTGGTGAACTGAAACCGTTTTCAGGTGACACCAATATTTTCATCTATCCCGGCTACCCGTTTCGTATTGTGGATGCACTCGTCACCAATTTTCATTTGCCGGAATCGACATTGTTGATGTTGGTATCAGCGTTTGCCGGTTACACCAATACCATGCGCGCTTATGTTCAAGCTGTCGCGCAGCAATACCGTTTTTTCAGTTATGGTGATGCGATGTGGATCACGCGCAACGCAAAAGCAACAGAGGAAATTCCTGAATGACTCGTGAATGCCGTATGAAGTTTGAATTATTGGCTACCGATGGTGCAGCACGTCGTGGTGTGATGCATTTCCCACGCGGTGATGTGCAAACGCCTGCATTTATGCCGGTGGGTACTTACGGCACAGTGAAAGCCATGCCGCCGCGCGATATTCTGGAAATCGGCGCAGAAATTTTATTGGGCAATACGTTTCATCTGATGTTACGCCCCGGTACAGAAGTGATCGAGCGTTTTGGTAGCTTGCATGGTTTTATGAACTGGCCGAAACCGATTCTCACCGATTCCGGCGGCTTTCAGGTGTGGAGCCTCGGCAAATTACGCAAGATTAATGAAGCGGGTGTGTCATTCCGTTCGCCGGTAGACGGCAGCCCGGTATTTCTTGGTCCTGAAGAAGCTATCGCGGTGCAGCATAAACTCGGCTCGGATATCGCGATGATTTTTGATGAGTGCACGCCGTATCCGGCCACCGAAGAACAGGCCAGAATATCAATGGAATTATCGTTGCGTTGGGCGCAGCGTTCGCGTGAAGCGCACGCTGATAACAGCGCGGCGCTGTTTGGTATTGTGCAGGGAGGGATGTATGAAAACTTGCGTCGTCACTCGCTCGATGGTTTGCAAGACATCGGTTTTGATGGGTACGCGCTGGGTGGTTTGTCGGTGGGTGAACCAAAAGAAGAAATGCTGCATGTGCTGGATCAGGTAGTGCGTCACATGCCTGCGGATAAGCCGCGTTATGTCATGGGTGTGGGCACGCCGAACGATCTGGTGGAAGCTGTACGTCGTGGTGTGGATATGTTCGATTGTGTGATGCCGACACGCAATGCGCGCAACGCTTATCTGTTCGTACCTTTTGGCAAACTTAAATTACGTAATGCCCAGTATCGTCATGATGAACGCCCATTGGATGACACCTGTGACTGCTACACCTGCAAGAATTTTTCACGCGCTTATCTCTATCATCTGGATAAATGTGGTGAGATTCTGGGAGCGCAGCTCAACACTATTCATAACTTGCGTTTTTACCAGCGCCTGATGGCTGGCTTGCGTGCTGCTATTGCTGCAGGGCAGTTGGATGCTTATGTGGCGCAGCATTATGCCGCGCAGAGTCTGCCGGTGCCGCCACTACTGTAAAAGCTGTGTCAATTTTTACAGTAGTGCTCCACAATCGGTTGACCGCTTTTGAAAGTGATGGTGTCTTTCATGATGCTGCAATCCATATCCTGTCGTTTATATTCTTCTATGTTGGGAATTTCCAGTGGTGTATCCAGCGCAAAAAAGGATTTGTCATGCTGGATAAACGCTTGATATTTTCCGGCGATAAAAGCCCGTTTATCTGCCAGCACTTCTATAGCGAGTTGCCCGTCATCTTTTTTGCTGAGCATATTATTGCTGCCGAGTGACAAGCGATAATTTTTTTCGCCACAAAGCAGTAGAGCCAATTCTTCATTCCCTGTTATTTCAGGAATTGTGGCATTAATAGCAATGGCAAACGCAGTTGGCGCTGTGGTTGTGGTCAGTTTGCCTGTCAAAGTCGTACTGCCATCTGCGCAGTGATCTGTGGTTTCCACTGAGTCAGGAATCTTGAGTGCCTGATGTGATTGCAGTGGGCGGTAGATGTTTTTTTCCATGCCCTCGTGCAGCACTACATCGGACCACAATCTGGATTTCGGGTTGCCCGTGACGAGAAATTGCCGCAGCTCTTTTGTCAGTTTTTCACGATGCGCGAACATATTGTCCAGATTGTTAGCCAGCGCATTTATATTGAATAGCAGTGCTGCCGCCAGCATCAGTGATGGCAAGATTTTATGGCGCGTCGCAGTAATATGGCCGGAAGCGATAACGAATACGCACGCGATGTTGATGGCGGTGAATACTTGATAACCATCATTGTCGCCGGCTGAATAACGGAACAGGGAAGTTAAAAACAGCGTGCCGGTGCTGAAGAGT
>DAOMGA010000082.1:0-520 GCA_035430085.1 Pseudomonadales bacterium | reverse complement strand
ATAGCCGGTGACTTGAATGATTGTCTGGACGTAGCTAATACGGCCATGGTGCTGAGTATGATGCACCCGAGAACAATTTTCCCCACGCGGTTTGATCCGGGGAAAAAGGGTGCGGCGCCCATGGATTCAAGAAAGTCTACTGCCCTGCCTGATAAATTGATAAACGAATTCTGCACGGATTTTGCACCGTACAAGTCGGTAGAAAATACATTCATGGTGGAGAAATGCACTAGCAGGCACAAGACAGCGCTGACAAACCAGAAGGTGTACTGCCTGGAAGAATATCGGCCAAGGCTGTGCCGGTTGTAGACGACAATCAATGATCCGATGATCAATGCCAACACGCCGTTAGCCATCGTCAAGGTCGCCCGCCACGCACAGAAAGCTGCTGCCAGTATTTGGGGCTTTGGTAGATCCAGAAAATAGAAACAGCCAAAAGACAGCATCAGTGTGCCGAAATAAAAAACGGTACACATAGGCCATGTGCTGACTGTCCAGGCATAAAAAGACAGCGTCATCA
>DAOMGA010000081.1:0-6914 GCA_035430085.1 Pseudomonadales bacterium | reverse complement strand
CGCGCACCAGTTTTGCTGCATCGCCGCGCGCGCACAGTTGCAAATCCTCGTACCAATCCAGTTCCAGCGCAGTCGACAAATCGTAAACCTCTGCAACAGATACATCTTCCGGCCCGATACCCGCTTCGTTATAAGCTTTGACGGGCAATGCCGCACGGAAAGAATGTGCTTCCATTGCTACAGCAGAATCCGTAGCAATATCCGGCATTTCGATCACAGCAGATGCAAATGTCGGTGTGACAGTAGAAATCGCCGCGACTTTGACTGCATCGCTGCGCCCCATTTTTTTGGCATAGGCTTCAGAGCAGACAATAATCGCTGCCGCGCCATCGGATGTTGCGCAGATATCCATCAAGCGCAGTGGATCAGCCACCATCGCCGATGCAGCCACATCATCTGCTGTAAATTTTTTCTTGTAACGCGCATACGGATTGGTAAAACCGTGCTCGGCATTTTTTACTTTTACTTTGGCAAAGTCTTCCAGCGTATCACCATAAATCTCCATACGGCGACGCGCATACAAGGCAAAATACGAAGGATTGGTGATGCCTAAACGGAAACGCACCCAATCCGGATCTTCCGGGCGTTCACCCGGCGCAGGTTTCAGAAATCCTTTTGGCGTGGTGTCCGAGCCGATTACCAATGCAACATCGCATTGGCCAGAAAGAATTTTTGTGCGCGCTGCAGCCAATGCTTGCGAACCGGACGCGCACGCCGCATAAGACGTGTTCACTTCTGCGCCTTGCCAACCGAGCGCTTGTGCAAAGGTTGCACCGGCAACATAACCCGGATAACCGCAACGCATGGTGGCTGCACCGGAAACAAATTGCACATCGCGCCAGTCAATGCCCGCATCTTTCAATGCCGCGCGTGCAGCAACCACGCCGTATTCAACAAAATTCTTGCCCCACTTTCCCCATGGATGCATACCGACGCCAAGAATTGCAATATCGTTACTCATGCTGACGCTCCCACAGGTTTCCACTTCCACGTCATTTTTACAGACTGCTCATCTTCAAACAGTTTTTCCAGCACCAACTCTACATCCATACCGGCTTTCAGTTGCGACACATCTACACCTTCTACCGCTTGGCCTAGCACAATCATTTTTTCTTTTTCCAGCTCAACAGCAATGATCGCGTATGGCACATAAGGATCAGCCGCGATATACGGTTCTGGCGGCTGGTAACAGGCATTGGTGAATGACCAGATTTTGCCGGTGCGTGATAATTGCACTTCTTCAAAGGTATCGCTGTTGCACGCCGGATTTTTACAAAACAATGTCTGCTTCGGAAAATAATAGGTGCTGCAACTTTTGCATTGCGTGCCGATGAGATGCGGTTTTGCCGCATCCATCGTGAACCAGCCTTCAAGCGCGGGGACAATTGGTTTGGTCATGGTATCAACCCAGTGCTGTGGCGCGGATGTTGTGCGGATCAACCTGATTCAACAGGGCAAGTTGTTCTGCGGTCGGCAAAGCAGTCGTCGGGATATTAGCAGGCACATGCAGTGGGAAGCCTGTGTTTTCCTGTACTTGCTCAACGGTGACGCCCGGGTGTAGCGAGCGGATACTGACCTGATGATCCGGGCCAGTGAAATCCAGAATGCACAAGTTAGTGATGATCCAGCGGATATCTGCCACTTCTTCCAGCTTCCAGCCTTTTGCCAGACGCGCAGGGTTGTAACCGACGGAAGCCACCATGTCGCACTCGCCTTCCACAAAAACTTTTTTATTGTGGTTAGGTACAAAAAATGAATTGGCATGGTTGATAGAGTTGCCGGGGAAACCGCGCACGCCGAGCATTTGTGCTTTCGGTTTTTTGTAGTCGGAACCGATCATGGAAATATTCGCCTGACCGTAACGATCCACTTGCGTCGGGCCAACCATCGCGTGACGTTTGCCGCCCCACACATTATCGAAAATGCGCGAGAAACCCATCCACGACTCGAATTTTGGTTTGTAATCACCGCGCGGGCCAACCGGCACTGGCTCGGAGACAATCCAGGCTTCTGAATCCGTCATCATGATGTCGGGGTTGATACTTTTCATGCACAAGGAAGCAGCAAGGCGCGGCACTATGCCGATACCTGTCGCCAACACTTCACCATCATCTTTCCACGCTTGTGCAGCTGCGCAAATAATCAGGTCTACCAATGTATGTTCACTCATCGTCAGTCTCCTGATTAAAATACTGGAAGCGGCAGTTTCTTGATCGCATCAAGGCCGCCCACTTTTTCGAGATATTCTTTTTCGCTGCAAGCAATGTACTTATCAAAATACGCTTGCCAGCCGCCTTCTTCTTTTACGGAGCCGTTGTACTCTTTGAAATGTTTGGCATCAAAACCGTACATCGGCGCGCAAGACGTTGGATGTGCGCCGCCGGCAATATGCACAACACCAGTCGTTTCGCTGCGTTCCCAGAAAACAAAACGTGCTTCTTCTGCGCTGTTCACTACGCTGGTGTCGACCAGTTCATCACAAGTCACAAAGGTTTTTTCTGATGCGCGAGCGAACAGGTCGTCCATGTAATGGTCTGGTCCTTTGATCTGGCACACGCCGCGTGAATCAGCGCGATCAACATGTAACAACGCCGCATCCAGTTTGATAGCGGGCATCGCTACCCATTCTTTGCCATCAGCATAAGGAGACTGTATTAATTTGATGTCAGGGTTGTGCTTCAGCACATCCGTACCCAGGCCAATGCGGGTCGGAATAAACGGCACGCGCATACCTGCAGCTTTCAAGCCGAGCAGGAACATACCTTCGTCGATTTCCATGGTTTCAATCGCGCCCTGCTGACGTGCCTGACGGAAATACGGTTCCAGCGGAATAAAATCCAGCGACACAAAAGCAAAAATGACTTTCTTCACTTTGCCTGCAGCACACAACATGCCGACATCCGCGCCGCCGTAAGCGACGACCGTGAGGTCTTTCAGATCGGAGCGGAGAATTTCGCGCACCAGCGCCATTGGCTTGCGGCGAGGACCCCAGCCGCCAATGCCGATGGTCATGCCATCGCGCAGCTGGCTGACTACATCAGCCGCCGTCATGACTTTATTCATCGTTTGTTACCTTTTGATCGGATGATAAGGAATCGGCAGGCAAAATCGCCTGCCGGAGAGCCCGTGGATGGTACGTTCAGAGGGGAGGGATGTCAATGCAAGTTGACTGTTGAGATACAGTAAAGTCTTTTAAAAACATGATGTTACGGCTCTTTTGTGCGCCGTTGACAATCTTGTTGCAGGGCATTGGCTTCGGCGGTCATGCCTTCGCGCATGCCCTTGCCGTACAGCCATTCCACCAGGGCAACCAGCGGCCCTTCGATACGCAATTCGCAGCGGTACTGGCAATGACCATCCGCGAGCTCCTGTATGTGGCGAAGCCTTTTTCCGTGCGCAAACACAGTGAACCAACCGATGTCACACCAGGCAAATTGGCCTGGTTGAAGAGTCTGTGCGGGTCGAATAGCCTGTAACACGCGGTGCTGCACGGTGCGATAGCTATCGCCCGTCTTGACCGTGGCGCGCAATTCACTACCGGCTACCGGCTCGCCGACAAGGGCGACGATCCAGGGATTCCATTGCGGGTAGCGCGCAAAATCAGTCACTGTGTCATACACGGTTTCGGCGCTCGCCAGAATCGTTCGCTCTTCAATATAAACAATCGCCATGGTGGGCAGTCCTGATATCCATTATTCTCGCGGACACTATTTCATAATCAGCAATCCAGTAGCAACCGTTAAGCTGGCTGCAACAGGAGCGTATTAAGAGGGATCTTGAATGAATCAATGCGATGCTCGCGAAGCGGCCAGACTTGCTACCGCTGATATTGCGCAATGGGAAAAGGAAATGCTTGCTGCCGTTACGCAACACGGATTTCTTGATACCTGGGACAAGCATGTGCTGGAGTTGGGGCAACTGTATGCCAGTGGTCGATTGCCAGCATGGCGCGCGGCGCGCTTGCTAGTGCGAATGCTGCAAGCCGATGAGCGTATCAATACGCATCTGCAACAAGCCAGCGCGCAACAGCGAAAACGTCTTCAACGCGGATTGCGCAACCGGTTTCTCAATCCTGATTGGTACAGCAGTGAATTCAAAAAGCTGGTTCATCAGCTGCAATCACATTTTTCCAAAAAACAGATTGCTGGCGTGACGGAAGCGAATGGCAAACCGGTAGAAGTACATCAGCAATTGCGCTTCCGTAACTGGGGGCGCACTGTCGATAACACGCCTGCCTACACATTTGTGCCGCGCAGTAAACAGGGTGTGATGAATATTGTGCGCTGGGCAAAAGCCAATAACCAGTGCGTGCGTGCTGCAGGTTATCGCCACACATGGACATCGTTGTACGGCACAAACAATGAAGTACTGGTATCGATGCTGCCATTGGATGTTGCTGAGCAGTTGCCTGCAAAACATCCACCTATTGACCCGGCTAATGATTTGCAAGGCATAAAGATTGTCGGCACGGTTAACGAAAATGGAAAGATAAAAGCGCTGTGTAAAATTGGTGCCAGTACATCCAATGAACAATTTCGCAGCTGGTGTCTGGATAAAAACGGCGGCAACTGGCAGTGGACAATTCCTTTCAATGTCATCATGGTTGAAATTACTTATGGTGGAAGCAATGCGCCCATCTGTCACGGTGCAGGCTGGAAAAATCAAACGCTGTCGGATCTCGTCACTGAAATTGAATTCGTCAATGCCAATGGTGAATTGCAGACCGTCAATGATCCGCAGCAACTGAAAGCTGCAGCGGGTTGTTTTGGTTTGCTGGGTATCGTGACTTCCATCACATTGAAAATTGATACCATGAGTTACGCGGTGATGCAGCCGAAAAAGAAACCGATTGCATTGTGCGTGCCGCCATTGTCGCGTTCGGATGTGCCGGTAGAAGTGAATATGGAGGGCATCAGCGATGCTGATTTACAACAGGCACAGCGCGAATTTGAACGCCAGTGCGAACAGGGTTATTACGCCGAGTGGTTCTGGTTTGTCTTTGAAGAAAAAGGCTGGATCAACTGCTGGAAAAACAATGGCAGCAGGGAGCAGGCGGTAGATTATCCTTCTGAAACCGAAACCTGGTTTCAGGAAATGCAGAATTACATTGGCCAGATGGTGCTGGATTTTGATTTATTCGAGTTGCTGCCCGGTGATGTGCAGGCAAAAATGTTGGCGAAAGCTGCAATGGCTGTATTGCCTAGCGATGAGAAAATTGTCACGCCCTTGGTGGACGCGCTGCACTTCCGGCGCGGTGTGCAAAATATGCGCGTGCTGGATATTGAACTGGAAATTCCGATTCCTGCGCGTGAGGATGATGAAACAAAACCGGATTGGTCTGTTTGCCAGCGTGCCTGGTGGGACGCAATTCATCTGGTGTACGAGAGTGCCAAAGGCAGCGATGACACACCGATGCGACTCACGCTGGAAATGCGCGTGATGGGCGGGTCATCGATTTTGATGGCGCCCCAGTATGGCAATCAGTTGGGTACGTGTTCTATTGAAGTGTTGACGCATTGCAATACACCCGCTGCAGAGTGGCAAGTATTTAAACAGAAAATACTGGATGCATGGACATCGTATCGCGATGCAGAAGGACATCTGCTGAATGCCAGACCGCACTGGGCAAAAGAATGGGAAGGGCTCACAGTGCGAAATCTGCCAGCGAAAGAACATTTGAAAAATATTGCTTACGCCGATGTTATTCCTGAATTCAAAAAACAGCTTGAGCAGGTAGCCATTGCGGGCGGAGTGGATGTCAATGATATGAAGCAACGTTTCAATAACAAGATGCTATCCGACATTATTGACTGGCATTGATCAGGGTTGAAAATTATGCAGTATGGAAAGCGCACTATTCTGTCGGCGATCACACTTTTATTTTTCATCACTTCATCCTGCTTATATGCTGAGCCAGTCCTGAATATCAACAACAAGACCGACCATTACCTGCTGGCCAATGTCCTGCAATATCAGGTCGATGGGGCAGCTAGCAAAACACTGGATGATGTGCTGAAAAAAAATGATGACTGGCAAACCAGCAGCAATGATGTCATCAATCTCAGCTTTACTACGGCTGCCCTGTGGGCAAAGTTGAACCTGTATAACGATACTGCCATCGCACAGGATTTATTGTTTGTTATTGCACAGCCTCTGCTGCTGGATATTAAGCTGTATGAACAACAGTCCGATGGGGTATGGAAGCAAAAACTTTCTGGCCTTGATAATGCCAATGCCGACAACAGTCTTCATCACCGGTACCCCAATTTTTCTATCCAGTTGCAACCCGGCCAATCAAAAACAGTTGTTTATCGGGTAACTGCTTCCAATCTGGTTTTTCCGTTGTCACTGTGGAAGAAAGATGCTTTTTCACGCAACGACCATATTGACCAGTACATTACCGGTTTTTACTACGGTATGTTGACGGCAGTGGGTATCTACAACTTCCTGATGTTTTTTATCGTGCGCGAGAAGTCGCACCTGTATTACGTTTTTTATCTGGCTTGCTTTATCAGTGCGATGGCTTGTATTGAAGGCGTCATCATGGAAAATCACGGTGCATGGGTGACGCGTCATGGACTGCTGGTTCTCTACGCACTGAACCATCTTATGCTGGCATTTCTTTGTCTTTATTCGTCACATTTTCTTGATATCCCCAAACTGTATCCGCGCCTGTATCAATGGATGAAATATGGCGCGGCGGTCTGCCTTGTTACTATCCCCATTCCTTTTCTAGCTGGCGTACACGGTTTTGATATTTTCCACACCATTCTGGCCAGTATTGTCTGTACTATGGTGTTGGCTGTAGGTGCCTACCTGTTGTTAAAAGGAAATGTGCTGGCGCGTTACTTCATGATTTCCTGGTCCATGCTGTTAGTGGGTGCGCTGATTTATGTATTAACGATTCTTGGGTT
>DAOMGA010000080.1:0-6926 GCA_035430085.1 Pseudomonadales bacterium | reverse complement strand
GGCGCAGTTCGGCAGCCCGGAACTGAAAGACCGCATCATCCCGCAGATTCTCGCTGGCGAAATCTGTATATGTATCGGCTATTCCGAACCTGGCTCAGGCACTGACCTCGCCTCCATGAAAACCCGCGCTGTCAAAGACGGTGACGATCACTACATCATCAACGGCGCCAAAATGTGGACGTCGCTGGCCGAGTTCTCCGACTATGTCTGGTTGGCATGCCGTACCGGTGACGTGGAAACCCAGGGCAAGCACGGCTCCATCTCCATGTTCCTGATCCCGATGAATCACCCCGGCGTATCGCTGACCGAAGTACAGACGCTCGGCTCCGTGCGCACCAATGCCACTTATTATGAAAACGTGCGCGTGCCGAAAGAATGGATGATCGGTAAAGAAAATCGCGGCTGGGGCGTCATCATGAGCCAACTCAACCGCGAGCGTCTGGCGCTCGTGACGCATGGTCCTATCGTCGGTATTTTCAAAAAAATCTGTGAATACGCCGAAAGCGTCAAACTCGCCAATGGTCAGCGTCTTATCGACCAGGAGTGGGTAAAAATGAAACTCGCCAAAGTGCAGGCCAGTGCAGAAGCCATCAAGTTGATCTGCTACAAACAGGCCTGGGCGATTTCGCAAGGCGGTCTGGACATGGCAGAAGCTTCTGCCGCCAAAGTCTACGGCTCGGAATTCATGATTGAAGCCTGTCGCGACATGATGGAAATCCTCGGTCAGTCCGCCACCCTGCACTCGCATTCACAGGCGATTGTGCTGGAAGGTGAACTGGAGCGCTTGTATCGCACGCTGTCCATTCTCACTTTCGGTGGCGGCACCAACGAGATCCAGCGTGACATCATTTCCATTTTCGGCTTGAACATGCCGCGCCCATTGCGCGCTTGATCGACAACAGTATCGAGGATTGCACATATGAATTTCGGCTTAAGTGAAGAACAGAAAGACATCCAGACATTGGCACACCAGATCCTGGGGGATCAGGTCACACCAGAAGAATTGCACAAATACGATATGTGGAAACAGGAGCGCTATTCCGGCGCATTGTGGTCACAACTGGCAGATGCAGGTTTGCTCGGCATTGCAATTCCCGCTGACAAAGGCGGCATGGGTTTCGGATTTTCCGAACTCGCATTATTTCTTGAAGAATGCGGTCGCGTGCTGGCACCAGTGCCTGCTGTGCCATCGCTGATTTCCGCACTGGCCGTACAAAAATACGGCAACGCTGAACTGCAAGCCATGCTCGGCGGTATCGCCACCGGTGAAGTAGTGTTAACTGCAGCATTCCACGAAGAAAATACCTATGACGCTTACGAAGCAAACATCGAAGTCAAAGATGGAAAACTCAGCGGCAAAAAACTCTGCGTGCCTTACGCCAATATTGCTACGCGTATGCTGGTGGTTGCAAAAGAAGGCAAAGATGTCGCTTTGTTTGTGGTTGATCCGAAAGATGCCAGCGTCAAACTCACTGCATTAAAAGCGACCACGTTTGAACCACAATACATTGTCGAATTCAGCAACACACCCGTGCAAAAACTGGGCGGCGCCGATGCAGTGAAATATCTGGTGGAGCGCTACACAGCAGCCTTGTGCATGTATCAAGCCGGTGCGGCGGAAAAAATGGTGCAGATGACTGCTGCCTACACCTCCGAGCGCGAGCAGTTCAATGTAAAAATTGCCAGCTTTCAGGCTGTCGGTCATCGCGTGGCAAATTGTTATATCGACGCCAAATGTTTGAAACTGGTGGCACAACAAGCCGTGGAGTTATTGGCGCAAGAAGCCGATGCAACCCGTCAGGTACACGCTGCAAAAATCTGGCTGGGAGATGCCGCGCATCGCATCAGTTATGCCACACAACATTTGCATGGCGGTATGGGCGTGGATCGTGATTACCCGTTATGGCGCTTTGCATTGTGGGCAAAACAGAATGAATTGACGCTGGGCTCGAGCACCCAACATCAAGTGGCACTGGGTAATCTGATTGCTGCTGGCGCTTACGATATTGATTAATACATTTTTAACTTAAAGGCCAATTTTTTACTTATGGAGAGCACCATGGCAGTAGAACTTGATATCAGTACCAAAAATTGCACGATTGAAAAAGATGGTCACGTGTTGATCGTCACACTCAATCGTCCAGAAGCCAAAAATGCCCTGTCATCACAAATGATTCTCGGCATGTACAACGCATGGCGTTTACTGGACAGCGATCCGGAATTGCGCGTGGGTGTATTGACCGGTAAAGGTGATACATTTTGCTCAGGCATGGATCTGAAATCCGGCCCGGACGGTGACGCTGATGCCGCCATGATGCAGGAAAAAATGAAAGAAGTGCCTGATCTGCACTGGCAAGCCCTGTTGCGTCATGCCCAACCGATGAAACCTATCATCATGGCAGTGGAAGGTTATGCACTCGCTGGCGGTACTGAAATTTTGCAAGGCACGGATATTCGCGTCGCTGCAGAAGATGCCATCTTTGGTGTCACTGAATGCAAACGCGGTTTGTTTCCACTGGGTGGCTCGACTGTCCGTCTGCGTCGCCAGATTCCTTACGCACTGGCTGCAGAAATTTTACTGCTCGGTCGTCATATCACAGCACAGGAAGCGCTGAACTGGGGTTTGATCAACCGTCTGGTACCAAAAGGCAAAGCATTGGAAGAAGGTCTGAAAATTGCGCATGAAATCGCGGATGAAAATGGTCCATTGTCGATTCAGGCCATCACCAGATCGCTGCGCCAGAACCAACAGGATCTCAGTGAGAAAGAAGCACTCGCCAATGAAGAACAACTCGGTTGGCCCGTATTTGCTTCCGCAGATGCCAAAGAAGGCATGAAAGCCTTCAAAGAAAAACGCAAACCTGTTTTTACTGGCAAGTAAGCAGATACGATAAGGAAATGGGGTCAGATCCGGCGGGTCTGACCCTTTTTTTGTAATAGGATACGCGCATGGATACTCTCAAGGACAAAACTATCGCAGTCACTGGCGCCACAGGATTTCTTGGTCGCTACTTCGTAAGCGAATTACACGCACAAGGCGCGCATGTCGTCGCTGTCGTGCGCAGCCCTGATAAAGTCCCTGAACTGAAACGCGAACGCATTGAACTGCGCAAGGCAGATCTCGCTGACAGCGCAGCAATGGCAAAAGCTTTTGCCGGATGCGATGCTGTCATAGCCAACGCCGGCCAGGTATCACTGAATCCGAATTACGATGAGTTGATACGCCAGAATCTGGATGGCACTCGCAACACCATGCATGCTTGCGCCGATGCCAATGTTCCGCGTGTTATCACCATTTCCTCAGCAACTGTTTATAAACATATCCGCTCTGACATCGCTATTGATGAAACTGCAGAATTACGCAGCGCGCAAGACAAACGCCATCGATTCAACATTTATGCCATTTCAAAATCCATAGCTGAACAGGAAAGCTGGCGAATGGCTCGCGAGATGCAACTACAGATGACATCCATCAGACCCTTCACCATATTCGGAGCATTCGACCAGAATTCATTTTCGTTCTGGTATGAGCGGCTAATGCGGGTGCCACTACTGATTCCCTACCCTGTCGGGCTCAGACTGCCTTTGGTATACGCTGGCGACTTGGCGCAAGCGACATGCGCTACGATATTCTCTGAAAAAGCTATCGGCGAAGCATTCAACGTCGGCGGCGACAATATTGATTTCTGGCAGTTCTACAATATGTGGGCAGACGCTGGCGGTTTTCATCCTGCATGCCGTATTCCGCTCCCTGTTCCATTCAAACGTTTATTCAGTGACAACAAAATTCGCAATATGACAGGCTGGCAGCCTCGCCCGTTTATTGACAGTTGTCGCGAAACTTTACTCACTATCCAGCAACAAGGACATTTCAAATGAACGCGCCCGCTACAAAAACTGTGTTAATCGACATTCATCAACGCGTCTGCACCATTACATTCAATCGACCGGAAAAGAAAAATGCTTTCAACCGTGATGGATGGTTGGCATTGCGTGATGCCATTGTTGAAGCACAGAATAATGATGCAGCCTCTGTGGTGGTAATTACCGGCGCCGGCAATAACTTCTCTTCTGGCGTGGATCTATCCGATCTCACCGGCGAACCGAATGAAAAGCCACCCTTTGAAGTGATGATGGATGAATTGCTGCTACTCGACAAACCACTTCTTGCAGCCGCTACAGGTGCTGCCATAGGTTTCGGTGCGACCGCCCTGTTTCATTGCGATATTGTGTACGTGGGTGAATCACTGAAAATGCGCTTGCCCTTCGTCAATCTCGGTCTGGTACCGGAAGCCGGATGCAGTTACACACTGCCACGCAACATCGGCTATCAACAAGCAGCTGAATTGTTGTTCACCGCAGAATGGATCAACGCTGAAAAGGCCGTTGAAACCGGCATCGCACGCCGTGCATTTCCGGATGCTGGATTGCTGCCAAAAACACTGGAAAAAGCTGCCGAGATTGCACAATGGCCGCGCAATGCCTTGCGTGAAACCAAACGCACTTTGATGACAACACATGCTGCAGCCATTGCACAAGCACGTGAACATGAAATGGCTGGCATGATGCGGCAAGTGGGCTCTGCAGAAAACATCGAAGCAGTGACCGCTTTTTTTGAAAAACGCGCCCCGCGATTTGACTGAGTCGCCAATCGCACCATGTCTGTTAACGCCGAAAAAATCCTGTCTTCACGCTGGTGGTATTTACTGCCCGCCATCGGAATTGCGGCATATTTATTATCTGTTGTGCAGCTGGCAGACAATACTCCAAAACTCGATGACCTGAATGATGTGTTCGGATTTTTCAAACAACTGGCGCTGGCGAATACACCTCTGCAAAAAACCAGCGCATTTTTTTACCCGAATAACGAACACATCACACTGGTCAATCATCTGATTTACTACGCCCAGTACTGTTTGCTGGGAGAAATCCGCTTTTACCCATTGATCCTGATCGGTCACCTGATAGTCATTGCCACTGGCTTATTACTAGCGATTGCTGCCAACCACACACGGCAACCGTTTTATTTTGCCGTGGTCGCATTGGCGTATATCAATCTGCATTACTGGGATAGCACCTTCAAAGCCATGACAGCCATTTCTAATCAGGCTGTCATTCTTTTTGCGATCGCCAGTCTTTTTTCCTTGTTGCGCTGGCACCATTTTTTACTGGCAATCGTGTTTGCTTTGCTCGCAACCTTTTCACAGGGCAACGGCATCATTATCTGGCCATTAGGTCTGCTCGCACTATTTCTTGAGCCTCACTGGCAAACAGTACGCGGACGCTACATAGCCATCTGGGTATGCTGTGCCCTACTGTCGTTGTGCATTTATTACTGGGCACAGCACACACTCGGTACGCCCTCACCGGTGACAGCCGCCATGGTGTTTTCGCTTTTTCAGGCGCAGCCAACGCTGCCTGTGTTTTCTGTTCTGGCGTTTCTTGGCAGCACAGCGTTGTTACCAACGCAAACCTACCTCGCCATAGCAATAGGCATTGGCGCATTGCTCATACTGCTGTGGACAATGCGATCAACAACGCGTCCTGACCGTTTAATCATGCTGATCGCTTTATTTTTACTGGCATCAGCCGTGATCGCTGGCGTTAGCCGTGGTCTGGCCGCGGGAAATATCACCGGCGTGCTCGAGTCGCGCTACAAGATGTATTCGATTGCATTGGTGATGTTGGTGTTGACACAAATCGTGAAAAAACCCGCGCAACACGCACTGGTCGCTGGCGTGATGCTTGTCATTGCCTTGTGTATCCACAGCAGCGGTTATCGCAACATCTCGGCTATTCGACAACAAGCCCAACAATTCAGTGAAAGCTACCAATATTGGCTGGAGGATGGCGATTTAAGGCGACAGACTGTCTACTTCCCCCCGATGAGCGATCACTTCCTGTTTGTCGCTGAGCACCTGCGCTTATTTGATTTCATGCAATTGGCACAGTTTGAAGCTATAATGCAACCGCTGCCCGCTGAGTCGGGGCATAAATGCCCACAGACGCCAGCCCCGGCAGATCACTGCCCCATGACGATTCAACATCACGGCAATGCCATTGCCATCGCGATTGATGTCCACCAGCCTGCTCTCCCGGCAAATATCACCCTATGTGATGAGCAGGCCAACACGGTCATGGAATTTACTATCCCGGTAACTGTTAGTTTGGAAAAACCGGCTTCACAACAGCATTGGCTGATTCCTGAAGCGGATATCCCTGCCGGAAACTACCGTGTCTTGTTCCAGCCTGATCAACAAGCTGCTTGCGAAACACACTTGATCAAAAAACCGCGCAAGGTGAAAACCGAGATGCGCACGCTGTTCGGAGGCGTATCAATTTCCGGGCAGCCCTGAACCTTTCATTAGGTAACCAACCTGGAGTTTTATGTCTTTTTCCTCTCTCGGCCTTGCCGATACGCTTGTTCAAGCCGTCAATAATCAAGGCTACACCGAACCTACCCCCATCCAACGCCAGGCCATACCGGCCGTACTAGCCGGTGGCGACCTGTTAGCCGGTGCACAAACCGGTACTGGTAAAACGGCTGCGTTTACCCTGCCCATCCTGCAATTGCTCTCCACCCGCGCCGCACCGGAAGGTCGCACAAGACAAAGTATCCGCGCCTTGATCCTCACACCTACCCGTGAGCTAGCTGCGCAGGTACAGGAAAGTGTTCGCGTGTATGGCAGCCACTCGCGCCTGAAATCCATGGCTATGTTTGGTGGCGTCAGCATTAACCCGCAAATCAAACAACTGACAGATGTCGATATTCTGGTCGCCACGCCGGGTCGTCTGCTGGATCATGTGCAACAGCGCACCGTTGATTTGTCGCGTGTAGAAATTCTCGTACTGGATGAAGCTGATCGCATGCTCGACATGGGATTCATTCATGACATCAAACGCATCCTGAAATTGCTGCCTGCCAA
>DAOMGA010000079.1:0-6941 GCA_035430085.1 Pseudomonadales bacterium | reverse complement strand
ACACGGCTTTAATCGCGTGCGAGTCATCGCACAGGCACGCGCACTGGAAAACCAGTGTTTTGTTGCACAAGCACTATTGGTTGGCGAAGCACCGTGGTGCGAGGCTATCGACATCAATGTAGGGCTAGCCGGCATTTTTTCACCGGTGGATCGCGGTTTTCCTGCAAACGGCATACTCGCCAACGGCGCTGACAATACCGGCTGGGCAATAGCGCACTGTGATCTGGCTACCATGCAGGAAGTGCGTAATGACGGACAGGTATTCAACCTGCGAGACTGGCAACAAGCGATTCCTGGCATTACCCCTACCGATATTATCGATAACTCCTGAGAGGTTAATCACATGGCAGTACAACCCGTTTCACTGCTGGGTAAAAAAATTCTGGTGACAGGCCCTACCAGTCAGGTCGCCATACCATTGCTAGAACAACTGTGTCCGATTGCGGATGTTTACGCACTGGCGCGCTTCTCAAAACAGAAACAGATCGACAAGATCAGCGCGCTTGGTGCAAAAATTATTCGCAAGGATCTGGCAACAGACAGCCTTGCTGATATCCCTGATGATTTTGATTATGTGTTGCACTTTGCTGTGGTCAAATCCGGTGATTTTGATTATGACTTGAAAGCCAATGCGATAGGCAGTGGGCATCTGCTCGCCCACTGCAAAAAAGCCAAGGCATTTCTGCAATGCTCAACGACTGGCGTGTATCAGTATGCAGGGCACGATGTTCTCGCAGAAAACGCAGCGCTGGGTGATAACCACCGCGCCATGTTGCCCACCTACAGCATCAGCAAAATTGCGCAGGAAACCGTGGTGCGCTTTGCTGCACAAGAGCACGGCGTGCCACTCACTATCGCACGATTGTCTGTGCCCTATGGCAACAACGGCGGCTGGCCTTTCTGGCACGCGATGATGATGCAACACAATGCGCCAATTGCCGTGCACCCTGAACAACCCAACAGTTACACGCCACTGCACGCCGATGATTACTGTCGCCATATTCCCTACTTGCTCGCTGCAGCTACGCCGGAGGGCACCATCGTTAACTGGGGCGCCAGTCAGGTCGTCAGCATTGAAGACTGGTGCGCATGGATCAGTGAACTCACCGGCTTCACCCCTGTGTTTGATAAACAAGTCTCGGCATTCGGCAGCCTGATTCCCGACATCAGCAAACTACGCGAAATCCTCGGCGATCAGCCGGTTTCCAGCGTAGACTGGAAAGACGGAATATTACGCATGCTGCAAACAATGGCACCACAACTATTACTGAAGAAGGAATAGCGCAATGAAAGCAACACTGGGATTGATCGGTCTGGGACGCATGGGCGGTAATATGGCGCGGCGTTTACAACGCAACGGTATCAACGTTATCGCACACAACCGCAATCACAGTGTTACGGAATCATTAGCAAAAGAATGCGGACTCAGTGCAGCAGCATCTGTTGAAGAATTGATTGCACAATTACCATCACCACGTATCGTGTGGTTGATGTTGCCGGCAGGCGAAGCTACACAACAACATATCGATCAAGTGACTGCACTGTTATCGCCTGGCGACATTCTCGTGGATGGCGCCAATTCCTGGTTCAAAGACACACTGCAGCGCGCAGAAATATTGCAGCATACCGGCACACATTTTGTTGATGCCGGTGTATCCGGTGGCGTATGGGGATTGGAAAACGGTTACTGCATCATGGCGGGCGGCGACAAATCTGCTATCGAAATATTGCGCCCTGCACTGCAAGCACTCGCACCCTCTGCTGACACGGGTTGGTTACATACCGGACCTGTCGGTAGCGGTCACTTTACCAAAATGGTTCACAACGGCATTGAGTACGGCATGATGCAATCACTCGCCGAAGGTTTTGCATTATTAAAAGCGCGCGAAGATTTCAATCTTGATTTAGCAGCAGTCGCAGAACTGTGGCGGCACGGCAGCGTGGTGCGCAGCTGGTTGCTCGATCTGTGTGGTGATTTTCTGCAACATGATCAGCAATTAAATGATATTGCAGCTGTAGTAGCCGATTCAGGTGAAGGCCGCTGGACAGCACTGGAAGCCATTGAACAAGGTATTCCTGCGCCAGTGATGAGTCTGGCGCTCATGATGCGCTTTGCCAGTCAGGGAAAAGCGGAATACGGTGACAAGATGCTGGCAAAAATGCGGGCAGGTTTTGGCGGACACGCCATCACAACAAAACCCTGATCATGCCTCGATGTTAAGATCTGACAAAATGCTCAATGTTAGAATCACCTCTTTGGATCAACGGTAAATACTATGCGCGATTTCTGGATAGCTCCCTCCATCCTCTCTGCCGACTTTGCCAGACTGGGCGAAGAAGTGAATACCGTGCTGGCGGCAGGCGCGGATGTAGTGCACTTCGATGTGATGGACAACCACTACGTGCCCAACCTGACCATCGGCCCGATGGTATGCAAGGCGCTGCGCAACTACGGCATTACTGCACCGATTGATGTGCATCTGATGGTCAGACCGGTGGATCGGCTGATCGGTGATTTTATCGAAGCCGGCGCCAGCATCATCACGTTTCACCCGGAAGCGTCCGAGCATATCGACCGTTCATTGCAGCTGATTCGTGCTGGCGGGTGTAAAGCCGGGCTGGTACTGAACCCCGCCACCTCACCAGACTGCCTCAAATATGTGATGGATAAACTGGATATGATTCTGCTGATGTCCGTGAATCCCGGGTTTGGCGGGCAATCCTTTATTCCAGCCACACTGGATAAATTGCGCGAAGTGCGTGCATTGATCGATGCCAGCGGCTACAACATTCGTCTGGAAGTAGATGGCGGCGTGAGTGAAAAAAATATTGCCGGTATTGCCAAAGCAGGTGCAGATACATTTGTCGCCGGTTCGGCTATTTTTGGAAAACCCGATTACAAAACCGTGATCGACGCCATGCGCGCCGCACTAACTGCCCACTGATTGGAGAAAACTGTTATGAAAGAAATCAAACCGTACAGCGCAGGCCAGGAAAAGTTCGGTTCCTGGCTCATCAAGAATATTGGCAAATGGCAAGTATCGGTTTACCGGGCTACCGGCGGTCGCGTGTGGAATAAATTTCTCGGCGCACCAGTTTCCATTCTTACCAGCATCGGTCATAAATCCGGTGAAATACGCCGCACGCCATTACTGTTTCTGGAAGATGGCGAACGCGTAGTGATCGCCGCATCCAAAGGTGGCATGTCAAAACCACCGGTGTGGATGTTCAACCTGAAGGCGAATGCTGATTGTGAAATCCAGATAGGGCCACGCAACCGTTTGATGCGGGCGCGTATTGCCAATGAGGAAGAAGAAAAAGTTCTGTGGCCGAGACTGACAGAAATCTATGCGGACTTTGATGAATACCGCGCTCGGACCGACGGCGTGCGCCACATTCCTCTTTTTATTCTCGAGCCACGCTGACTATTACAAAGATGCGCTAACCGTTAAACGACACCAGTTACCCTGGGTGTCTTTAGCCCACGCAGATAGACTGTTCAACGGCACAGAACGCGGCAAATGTATAAACAGCTGCCGCTGTTCGCCGGACAACCATGCAAGCGGCAACAGCAACGGCCAATCAGATACTCTCACATCACGCAGTGAAATCCCCCATCCTTGCAGGTGCGTCACTGCCGCAAAAGCGGTTCCGTAAAAAAGAATTTTTCCATCATCATTGGCTAGATACAGGCTGGATAACGGCGCTGCGGTTTGCTGGATTGCCTGATTTTCCTGCAACACATAATCAACAAAGGTTCCCTTGGTTGTACCAGACTGGCGCAGCAATTTTGCATGACAATCTGCAGCATCCGGTTCAATGTGTTCTTCCAGTCGATAATAAATATCCATTTGATTAGCACGCAGATAAGCGCTGCTGTTTTCCAGATTGGCCGGCAGTCCTTTCAGCGCATCAAGACGCTGACTAGCAAAATGCTGGAAGTTGCCATTCAACGCCACCGTTCTGGCCAATGCCATTTTTTGCCCCATGTTGGCAGTAACAATGACTGAAGCCAGACTACCTGCAAGCAAAAACATACAAACTGCCGCGCTAGTGACCCTGAACAACCGCACAGACAAAGGCAGTAATTTCAAAATCGAAAAATACCAGAGCGGCGCTATATAAACGTAGTAACGCGACACATCGCCATCAATACCCATCAATTTGTATCGACCCAATGCAATCGTGCAGGCAATCAGGAAAAAATAACAGAAAACATAATCCGACAATGTACCTGTGCGCCAGATAACACAACGACAGACACTGTGCGCCACTGCCAGCAACATGATAAAACCCAGCCAGCGAAAATCACCCCAGGCGCTAAATGGGTATGCAAGATATTGCAGCAACAAATTCGGGGCATTCCAGAAAAACGGCTTGGGATCTTGCAATATAAAGCTGTCTGCAGCATCCGGATTCAACAGTAATGCCATTGCCAGCAAAAAAATGGCATAGCCTGCCAGTGCCGGACGGGGTACTTTCACACCATAAACAGCACGCACCAACAGCATAAAACTGAAACCCGCTATAGCGGCAATACTGGCACCGCATGACAAAGCAGACAGCAATAACAATACAACAGGGGGGAAAAGGCGACCTGGCGATCGGTCATACGCAATAAATGCCAGCAGAGCAAAAAATACTGCAAGATAATATTGCAGCAAAGACTCCCAATTCACTACAAACGTCTGGAAGCCGTTAAAAAACAGCAGCAGCGCCAGAACAACGCAGGTAATCGGTCGCTGATAATCACGTATGGCAATGTAAGCCGCGCAAAAAAAGCAGAGGATAAGAACAAAAAATGAAGCCGCGTGAGTAAAACGCCCTGTCGCGCCAAAAAAATGAAAATCGATCCAGAATCCCAGTTTTGGTAACGCGATAATATGCACCAGCGCATATTTCCTGAGCAGCTCGCGTGCAATTTCTGTAATACTCATTTCACCCAGCAGCTGATATGCCGGCAAGGTGTCCCACATCTCACCAAAAATACCGTCAACGTGAACCAGCCACTGCCAGTAAACAGCAAGCATTATCCACGCGGCAGCAAACAACCAGACCGGCCATGGAAGGCTGCGCAGGATTTCTTGAATCTCACTGCGCTGATTCGTCACGCCATCAAGCCCGGATATTGGCCGTCATGAACTGCTGCACTGCCTGCAAATCTTTTGGCAACACCGTGCAACGTTCTTCGCGCTCGAACAGATCTTTCATATGCAAAGGCAATGGCGGATCTTGCGGATAACCGGCTTTGCGTACAGCGTCAGGAAACTTGGCAGGATGCGCAGTTGCCAGTGTAATTACCGGCAGCGTTGCCGATTTTTTGCAACGACGTGCCGCTTCTACACCAATCGCCGAATGTGGATCCAGCAGGTATTCGCTTTCTTCCAGTACATCCGCAATGGTTTTGCAGGTTTGCGCATCATCCACTGCGAGACTGGCAAACAGTTCGCGAGCTTTGGCAAAACGCGCAGCATCAATCGATACTGCACCGTTTTTAAAATCCGCCATCAATTTATCAATTGCTGCACCATCACGATCATGCAGCTCGAACAACATGCGCTCGAAGTTACTGGAAATCATGATATCCATGCTCGGTGACAGCGTGTGCATCAACTCGGTTTTTTCCAGTTTATTACCGCTCATGAAACGATGCAGGATGTCATTGCGGTTGGTGGCAATAATCAATTGTTCTATCGGCAGCCCCATGCGCTTGGCCACATAGCCCGCGAAAATATCGCCGAAGTTGCCTGTCGGCACAGAAAATTGCATCGCACGATGCGGAGCACCCAGTTGCACTGCTGCATAAAAGTAATACACCACTTGTGCCATGATGCGCGCCCAGTTGATCGAGTTCACTGCCACCAATGGCTTGCCTTTCAGGAAAGACTGATCGGCAAATGAATCTTTCACCATCTGTTGGCAATCATCAAAATTGCCTTGCACGGCAATGTTATGGATATTTGGCGCCAGCACCGTGGTCATCTGTCTGCGCTGCACATCCGACACACGTTGATGCGGGTGCAGAATAAAAATATCAATATTTTCACAGCGGCGACAACCTTCAATCGCTGCAGAACCGGTATCACCGGATGTCGCACCCATAATCACTACGCGCTCATGGCGCTTTGCCAACACGGCATCCAGTAATCTGCCAAGCAATTGCAACGCGACATCCTTGAACGCCAGCGTCGGGCCATGAAACAACTCCAGCACCCATTCATTGCTGTTCAGTTGCACCAAGGGAGTAACTGCTGGGTGACGGAACGTTGTATAAGTGTCGCGAATAATCGTTTCCAGTTCTGTTTGCGGAATACAACCTGCCACAAACGGTGAAATCACTTTTATCGCCACATCGCTGTAAGACAAACCCGCCCACGAAGCAATTTCTGCATGTGAAAACTGCGGATAGGTTTCCGGCACATACAGACCACCGTCGCTGGCCAAACCCGCCAACAGTACTTCTTCAAAATTCAATACCGGCGCTTTGCCACGTGTGCTTACGTACTTCATTACCCTCTCCCCTAACCCCTCTCCCGTAAAACGGGCGAGGGGAAACAAATACCTTATGTGCCGAGTGTTTCTACACGCAATTTTATTACGGGCTTCGCCACAAAATTTTTCGCTTCAATATCATTGATCACCGTGTTGATCACTTTTTCCTGCACCACATTGGTGATCAACACAATACTGACTTGCGTTTCGCCGCGATGCGGTTCTTTCTGGATAATCGCTTCGATACTGACGCCAGCTTTGCTTAACACTTGTGTCACTTCCGACATCACACCGGGCTTATCCGCTACAACAATGCGCAAGTAATACGCTGAATGGATATTTTCGATCGGCAGGATCGGGCGCGCACGAATCGCTGACGGCACGAAGCCCATGTACGGTACTGGCAAGTGGTTATCGTGCGCGACAGCTCGCGCGACATCGACAATATC
>DAOMGA010000078.1:0-6991 GCA_035430085.1 Pseudomonadales bacterium | reverse complement strand
AATGGTCATTTCCTGCCCGTGATTCGGGCTGAAAATCGACATATCTTTCAGAACGTCTTCGTCGTCTGTAGGGCCGTAGAATCGCGAAATCGCTGATTCGATATCGCCACGGGAAGCCACCACTTCTGTGACCAGCCGACGCGAGAGAAAACCGAGCAAGGCTGCAGTGTCATGATCCATGGGATCATGCATTGCCACGACCAGCCGCTCTTCACAAATCATCAATGGCATCACCACATGCTGGCGCGAAATTTCAGCCGGAATCAATTCCAGTAGTTCCGCATCAACATCAAACGAATGTAACCGCACAAAAGGCAAACCTACACTGTCGGCATAAACTCGCGAATAATCTTCATCGTCAATCAAGCCGTACTGGATCAATAACGCACCGATAGCAGCGTGGCTACTATTAGCCAGACCGTGCTCATGCACCAACTCGTCCAACCGTTCACTAGTAACAAAACCACGCTCGACGAGTAACTGGCGTATATCACGCGGGGCTTCAGCACCTTTATGCAGCAGCGTTTTTAATTCTTCGCAGTTTAAGCAGACACTAGTCATCATTTATAAAGATTCCGGAACAACAATGTATAGTCTGATTTTATTCCGATGTAACAACAGCACTCTTGATCCATGGCATGATTACGCAAGCTGCGCATAGAGGAAAACCCTTACAGATGATTTACCAGAACCTCACACTGATAGCAGCGTTCCTGCTGCTTTATAGCCTGTTTGCCGGGCGCTTTGAATCAAGACTTATCAACGGCCCCCTGATGTTTTTGCTGGTGGGTTTATTGCTCGGGCCTTCCGTACTTAACCTGCTGCAGCCATCGGTCACTGGTCCGGTCATGCGCGTGCTGGCTGAATTGACGCTGGCGATAGTGCTGTTTACCGATGCCGCCAATGCCAACCTGAACATCCTCCGCACCTATAACCGGATTCCCCTGCGACTACTGTTGATCGGCCTGCCACTGTGCCTGTTGGCTGGCTGGGGATTCTGTCTGCTGCTGTTCCCGGATATGCCCTGGCTGGAAGCTGCCATTCTCGCGACCATGGTCGCCCCCACCGATGCTGCACTCGGCAAAGCTGTAGTGACCAACCCCGGTGTTCCCGCTCCAGTACGCGAAGCTCTCAATGTAGAAAGCGGTTTGAACGATGGCATTTGTGTGCCACTGCTTTTTATTCTGCTCGCATTGCTGGTGCCAGAAGAATTACATCAAGGCACGCTGACGATGGCCGTGCATTTGATTGCAGAAGAAATCGGTATCGGCGCGTTGGTGGGTGTGGCGCTGGCAGTGATCACCAGTTATTTGCTGCGCTACTCCAATCATCATCAATGGAGTTTGCCGCTGTGGCGACAACTCACCATGCCCGGTCTGGCACTGCTGTCTTTTGCACTGGCGCAGTATCTGGGCGGCAGCGGCTTCATCGCGGCGTTTTTATGCGGACTGGTCACCGGTTATTTGTTGCAAGAACACAAGCATCACTATCTTGAAAGCAATGAAGGCTACGGCGAATTACTGTCTGTGATTGTGTGGCTAGCATTTGGCGCTGTGGTGATCGCCTACGCGTGGCCACAACTCACATGGCAAACCTGGGTTTACGCCATCGCCAGTTTGACTATCTTGCGCATGATTCCGGTATGGATCAGCCTGATCGGTTCCGGCCTCAATACAGAATTGCGATTGTTTATCGGCTGGTTCGGGCCGCGCGGCCTGGCGAGTATTGTGTTTGCGGTAATCGTGATGCAGGAAAAATTATTGGCGCGACAGGAATTGATCACTACCGTTATCTGCACCATTTTACTCAGCGTGATTTTGCACGGGCTTACCGCGAACCCGTGGGTGAATCGATTGAGAAATCTATAAACTCAAGCCTTCTGGTACGTGCCAAAAAATCTGTCACAGATCGTCAATACCACCGACACATTCTTTGGTGCCCTGCTGGAATGATGAAAGTTGTGGCACGGTGAATTGGCAAACAGCCTGTCGTAAACGGGTATCCGGTATCCGCAATGCGTGATCATGGTGACGGCTGTCAGGGAAAAAGCCGCTACAAAAAACGTCAGGAGATGGATAGGAAATAAAATCCCGTAAATATGGAAAAACACAAATACCGAGAAACCTTCAACCGGATGCACCACCATCGCCGTCCAGATACTCAAGGGCGGCTTGTCAAAATGATGCACGCAATGCACATTTTTGGCGTACCACTTATTGGCGTGTTCGATGCGATGCCATATATACGAGACAAAATCACCGATAAGAAAATAGAGAACAATATCCCTGCAGAATTCGAGTACCGTCGGCGCCGTCGCAGGCACATTGAGCTTCACCGGCAATGGAACCAGTAGAAAAATCGGCATCGCGACTATATAAAATGTCGAATACCACTTCATGGCTCGCCAATAAATGGCGACACTTTGTTTTAGCGTCATGCGTTTACTGACATACACATCAATAATCGAAAAGAATATGCCGGGCAGATAAACACCCAACATCACGGCTGTCAGAATGAATCCGGGAGAACTCAAAAAACTCCCGCCATGTCTGATAAACCAGTCCCAGAGGGGCTGTAGTGCCAGTTCGTTATTCATCGTCAAACACCCCGCTTTCTTTTTAAATAAAACACTTTAAATAAAACACTGTATTATCGTACCGAACGGTACGGTACAATAACCAGCCATGACAAGTCAACCAGCCAGTGAAAAGTTAATAAAGAAGGGGCGCCCCCTTGAAGATGGGCTGCGCGACCGCCTGCTCAATCACACCATCAAGGTCCTGTTGCGCGATGGTTACCAGAAATTCAGCATGATCGCGGTGGCGCAATCCGCAAAAGCTTCCAAGGAAACGCTATACCGGCAATTTGGCGACAAATCCGGTCTGCTGCATGCGGCATTGATAAGGAATGCGGCATTGATTGGCCCTCTCCTGAACGAAGGGTTGCAGGCAGCGCAATCGATAGAGGAAAGGCTCTACCGGCTGGCGCTCAATTATCTTCACGGCTGTTATTTGCCCGAAGCGTTGGCTTTACAGCGCATCGCCTATGCCGATGGCGACAGAGGTCTGGGACCTATATTCGCTGAAGAAATTACCGAATATGCTATCGCCTATATTGTTGATGAATTCACACAACTGGGAAGCGCACAGCCGCATGAGGATGCAGAAGTTTTTTTAGGCATGATCCAGGGAAAACTTCACGAAAAAATAATGCTCGGCGTAGTAATAGAAAACCGGGAAGAGAAAATGGAACAACAAGTGAATCATGCCTTGCGTATACTGGCGCCTTACTTGCAGCAATTAAAGTCGCACATTTAAAAGAGCGAGAAGCACATGGAATTCAACTGGTCTGAACATCTGCCGTTATTTGCATTGGGATTCAGCTCACTGTTTCCCCTGATCAATCCGATAGGCACTGCGCTGATTATTGAACCGTATTTCCAGGGCATTCCGCGCACTGAGCGCAAATCCCACGCGTTCAAGATTGTGTTGAACTGTTTATTGCTGGGATTATTTTGCTTGCATGCCGGCAGTGTAATCCTGCAATTTATGGGCGTAACGCTACCTGCGATGCAACTGGCTGGCGGGTTGATCATCGCAAAAATAGGGCTGGGATTCCTCGACGCCAAAGAAGATGCCAAACAGGATGACAATGTAAAAACCAGCATCGACGATGCACTGTTTTATCCATTGGCTTTTCCACTGACTCTGGGACCTGGCGGCATTTCCACGCTGATTATGCTCAGCGCCCATGCACACTCGACCAAACTCACTCAGGTATCGATGAGTATGATGGCTATCAGCCTTGCACTGCTTGTTGTGCTGGTCATCACGTATTTCTGTTTTGCCTATTCACATGATCTGGTGCAAAAAATTGGCCCTAACGGCAGCCGCGTCTTGAATCGCTTGCTGGCATTTCTGGTGTTTTGTATCGGTATCCAGATGGCGTTTACAGGGCTGATGCACATGCTGCACACCAGCGCCTGATTCGCATCAATGCAGTTAGCTTTCAATCAATACTGCGGAACCACTCTGGCATCGTTTCCGCTGCCCTCAACATACACTTTCATGCCGGTACGCAGCTGATTGTTAACAGGCTGGGTAATGGAAACGAGTACGCCGCTGGTAACACGCACAATAACCTGCTGACCTTGTACCGGCTGATCATATTTTTTCTTCTCGATCGCATTCCCCGCAAAGGCACCGCCAATTGTGCCCGCTACCATCGCCACATCCCGACCTGTACCGCCGCCAATCAAGCTGCCAATAGCTAAGCCACCCAAACCCCCAAGAACAGCGCCAACACCACTGTCGTGGTTGGTTTGCATGAGTGCAGGAGTAATCTGCTCGATCTTGCCTGAACGGATTTCCATCTCACCCGGGCGGCCGCCCGAAGGACCCTTTGCAGCGCAAGCGACCAATAAAACACTGAGTGCTGTTGCTAACAAACCGTTTAAAACATTCTTCATATTGCTCTCCTGAACAGGCTGGTGACTGGCTTTGTGGACTACGGTGACCCAAATACCGCCTCCTTATTGTAAATCAGCCGAACATATACAAAACATTTGACTTGTATAACTAGATAGCCTACTTTACTTATCAGGTATACAAATTATAAGGTTTGTACAACATGGAAAACACGGCAATAGCAGCCACACCACGCATCCCGGTCGGTATAAGCGCCTGTCTGGTCGGCGAGAAAGTACGCTACGACGCGCAGCACAAGCGCTCTAACTACTGTAATGAGGTGCTATCGCAGTATTTCGACTTCCAGCCTTTCTGCCCGGAAATGGCCATTGGTCTCGGCGCACCCCGCCCCACTATCCGTCTGGTTGGCCAACCTGATGCACTGCGCGCCATCCAGGCCACTGAAACCCCACGTGATGTTACTGACGAGTTAGCCAGCTACGCTGACACCGTACACAGCAATAATCCTCTGTTGTGCGGTTATGTATTCACCGAAAAATCACCCAGCTGCGGCCTGTTTCGTGTGAGAGCGTATGGCGAGAAAGGCCAACCCATTAACGATACCTCACGCGGTATTTTTGCCCGTCGACTGACCGAGCGTTGGCCACTGCTGCCCGTAGAAGAATCCGGCCGCTTGAATGACGTGGATTTATGCGAAAACTTTATCTTGCGTGTGTACGCCTGGCACGAGTGGCACACCGCTGTGCTGCCATCACTCTCGGCTAACAACCTGATACGCTTCTGGGCCAGTTACAAATATCTGGTACTGGCTCACGACGAAAAAACCTATCGCCAGATTGGCCCATTGCTCAGCAATCTTGCCGTTGAAAACCTGCATGCATTAGCTAGTGATTTTTTTGCATTATTGATGCAAGCACTGCAAAAAACATCCACTCGCGCCAGCAATACCAATGCCTTGCAGCATTTGCGTGGATTTATCAAAAACGCCACTGATGAAACAGAAAAAAATTCACTGAATGTACTGATAGACCAGTACAAATCAGGAGTGGTACCACTGATTGTTCCCCTATCGATGCTGCGTCATCTGCTGGCTCGTTACCCGGATTCTTATGCCAATGAACAGCGCTTTCTGAACCCTTACCCCGATTCGCTCGGTCTGCGGAACAAAAAATGATTGATCAAAAAATGTCAGAACAATACTCCATTCGAGAACTCTCTGAAATCAGTGGCGTCAATGCAATAACCCTGCGTGCCTGGGAGCGACGTTACGGTTTATTGAAACCACAGCGAACTACAAAAGGTCATCGCTATTACACTGCAGACGATATTGAAAAAGTTCGCAACATTCTTAACTGGCTGTATCGCGGCGTTGCCATCAGCAAAGTCAAACCACTGCTCAATACCGATCAATCAGTGACGGATGAAAACAGCGCAGGCAATCACTGGCAAGACACCATCAACCGTTCACTGGAACTGGTCAAGCAATTCCAGCGTGAAAAACTGGAACAACAGCTAAACGAACTGTTTGGCACTTATCCACTGGATACGCTTGCCATCAACTATTTCGCACCGATACGCAACACACTCGACCGACAAGCACATCTACGCTTTGGCGGCGCAGCAGAAAAAATATTTTTTGACGGTGAACTGCGTGCCGATTTAATCAGCAGAATCCGCCATGCCAACAGCAACAATAATGGCGATTGCCTTTTATTGGTGGTATTTGATGGCCAACAGCACGGCATACCTGCACTCTTTCTGGCACTTGCCATACTGGAATCAGGATTCCGGCTGCACGTATTGTATGAAGCCTGCAACTTGCGCGAGATTCCCTACATCATCGAGCAGTCAAATCTTTCAGCCAACAACACATTGCGCGCTGTGATATGCCACAGCGACAGCAAACCGGAAATATCGGCGCTGGAAGCAGAACTGACACGCGCCGCCGAACATGCACGTATACCTTTTTTTATCAGTGGCGAATGGTTGAATATCACACCTGCACTTAAAAGCATCGATGGTATCACGGCGCTTGGTGACTCCTTGCGCACTGCCATAGCAACCATCAGCCAGTCGCTGAGGAAAACTGTATGAAGCCTGAATTACTCGCTGAATCATTAATTGCACTCTACAACTGTGGCGCGCCATATACCGTTGAACAATTATCTGCGCTGTACAACGACAACATAGCATTTACTGACCCGGCCCACAGTATTGTCGGGCTGTCTGCCCTGTGTGCCTATCTCAATCATCAGTACAGCAACATACAGTTCTGTGAATTTGTACTGAAAGGCGAATGGCACAGCAACAACAACCTGTTTCTGCAATGGGATATGGCAGTTCAGCACCCGAAGCTCAATGGCGGAAAAACCATCATCGTGAATGGCATGTCACACCTGCAGTATCAAGTACATTCTGAAAACACTGCAAAGGTTTATCTGCACCGTGATTTTTTCGATCTCGGTCAGCTGCTGTATGAAAAGATTCCTGTAATCGGCGCCATCAACCGGCAGTTAAAAAAAGGATTGGCATCATGAGCTCTGCACTCACAGTATGGATAACCG
>DAOMGA010000077.1:0-6996 GCA_035430085.1 Pseudomonadales bacterium | reverse complement strand
CGAGCCACTATTGCGATGGCAAGACTACTGAAAAAATCCCAACCACGGTTATATGATTTTGCATTCCAGTTACGCAGTAAAAAATTTGCGTCTGAACAACTGGATTTAAAAACCCGTCAGCCGCTTTTGCATACATCAGGCAAGTTGGGTGGCAAGTGTTTGTTTACATCACTGGTGATGCCAATAATCCAGCAGCCTGGTAATAATAACGGGGTTGTTGTTTTTGATCTGATGCAAGACCCTGCAGCACTGATTGATTTGCCTGCAGATGAAATCCGCAAACGCATGTTTACTGCAACGAAAGATATGGACGAGGGTGTTGAGCGGGTAGCATTGAAAACAGTGCATCTGAATAAATCGCCGATGCTGGCACCGATCAGTCTGCTGAATAAACAAGTGGAAGAGAGAACAGGATTGGATCGCGCACGTTGTGAGCGACATTGGCAGGTGTTATTGCCGCATTTGTCACAGATATGCCTGAAGCTGGTAGATGTTTTTACCCAGACTTATGAAGCGCCAGTGCGTGACGCTGAGTTTCTTATTTACGATGGCTTTTTCAGTGCGCAGGATAAACGAGAGCAAGATGCTGTGCGGCGTTCTACCGAGGAGGAGCTGGCAGCCAATAATTTTGTGTTTTCTGACAAGCGCCTTGCGGAATTATTATTTCGTTACCGTGCCAGAAATTTTCCAGATTCATTATCAGTTGATGAAAAAATGCAGTGGCAAGAGTTCCGTTATATGCGATTGCATAATAAGATCAGCGAAGATTGGCTGACGCGTGAAACCTATCTGGCCAGAATTTCTGAACTTGAACATACACATGCAGATGAGCCTGATAAATTGGCGATACTGTCTGCCTTGAAAGCTTGGGAACTGGAGGTTAACTGATGCATTTTCCTGGATCACATATTCTGTCTATTGCGCAATTTGAGCGCGCAGATATCGAGCATGTTTTTGCAGTGGCAGATCGCATGGAGCCGTACGCGCAGCGCAAGCGGGTGACGCGAGTATTGGAGGGCGCGATTCTCGGCAACATGTTTTTTGAAGCGAGCACGCGCACACGGGTCAGTTTTGGTTGTGCGTTCAATTTACTGGGCGGTGATGTGCGTGAAACTACCGGTTTTGAATCGTCAGCGCTGGCAAAAGGTGAATCATTACACGACACAGCTCGTGTGTTATCGGGCTACAGTGACGTGATTTGTATGCGCCATCCGCAGGCTGGTTCAGTGGCGGAATTTTCTGCCGCTAGCCGTGTGCCGGTGATCAATGGCGGTGATGGCGCGAATGAACATCCAAGTCAGGCATTGCTGGATTTGTATACGATTCGTAAGGAAATTGCATCGCGTGGTCGCACATTGCCTCAGCTGCGTATCGCCATGATTGGTGATTTGAAATACGGCCGTACCGTACATTCCTTATGTAAACTGTTTTGTCTTTATCCGACCATTCAGGTGACATTGGTATCGCCACCTGAATTGGCGATGCCGCCGGAGTTGGTGGAGATGATGCGTGTTGCCGGTATCAATGTGACGGAAACGGATCAGTTGGAAGCGAGCATCGGGAAAGTTGATATCGCTTATTCCACGCGTATTCAGGAAGAGCGATTCGCCAGCAAGGCTGAAGCCGATTTGTATCGAGGCAAATTTCGTTTGAACCAACAGGTTTATACGCAGTACTGCGAGCCGAATACCGTCATCATGCATCCATTGCCGCGTGATTCACGTGCAGAAGCTAATGAACTTGATAACGATCTCAACGAAAACCCGAATCTGGCTATTTTCCGGCAAGCAGACAACGGTGTTGTCATTCGCATGGCTTTATTTGCATTGATTCTGGATGTGGTAGAGAAGGTCGATCAGCACGCAATCGATGTGCGCTGGTTCAGAGGGCGTTAACCAGACCGATAAGCTGCGAGCAAATCGGTCTGGTTTCTTTGGTCAATGGTTTCTTTGGTCAATGGATTGATTGGGAAAAACGCTTATCCAGCGTCAATACATTATCTGGAATCTTCATGGTATCGAGCGATGTTCCCATGGCTTCCAGACGATCAGTCGGGCTGGGGTGTGTTTGCATTAACAATGCCATTGCGCTGTCTTTTGCAGAGCGAGCTTCCAGTTTTTGCATGACAACAACATAAGCGTATGGGTCATAACCGGCTTTGGTCATGGTTTCCAGCGCCGCTTTATCAGCTGCATACTCATCACTTTTATCCAGACCACGTGCGTAAACTTCTTTTGATGCATTGACAATGCTCTGCGCAATTTCGCGTTGCTGTGCCGATGTCTGTCCTTGCGTAGCAGCAGAGCCAACAAATGTGCCGACATCCAGTGCAGCGCCCAAAAGATTGTTGCTGCGCATCGCATTAAGATAATCCTTGTGTGTAACGTGTGCTATCTCGTGTGAAAGAACGCCAGCGAGTTGGGCTTCATTATCCAGCATATTGAGCAGGCCGCTGGTCACAAACACGTAGCCGCCGGGGGCAGCAAACGCATTCACGTCGTCATCAGCCAGTACGCCGAAACGCCAATCCAGTTGTGGGCGTGAACTGCTTAATGTGAGCAAACGGCCAACGCGGTTTACATAGCGTTGTTGCTGTTGTGCCTTGCTCAATTTTGATGCGCCGAGCAATGTGCCAGCCATATGTTGTCCGATCGTCTCTTCTTCCTGTACGGGTGTCTCTGCTGTACTTTTTGCCAGTTTGTCGCCAGCATCAGCCAACGGTGTGAGGTCATAGCCGCCTACGTTCATCCCACGCATTTCAGCGCAGCTAAGCAGAAAAATGGATGAAAAAATGGCAGCGATTTTGATAGTGGAGTACTTAAAAGCAAACAGGTTTTTCATCGCTTAGTTCCTCGGTGCTGGCAGGCCGCCGGCCTGACCGAATTTGCGCGCTTCATCGGCACTGACCTGGTACTGGTTCAATTTGGCGACTTCAGCGGGATCTTCCTGCGCTTGTTGTAAGTCCTTGCGTGACAGACCGCGCACACCGGTTGCGACTGTTGTGTTGCTACGAGTAGCTTGTCCTAATGCAGCCAAACCACTCAAGGTGGAATCACCGCTTTTTGCTGTGCCACTTTGCAGGCGTACATTCAACATGCGCACCCAGCCATCACCTTGCGAAGTTTTTACCTGATACCACGCACCCTTGCGCTCGCCAGTCTGCAATGTTTGTCCTGCAGGCAATTGGCTTACGGTGCTGCCACTGGCATCTGGCGAACTTTTTAATTCGGTAGCGACCGTGGTCTGGCCGGGGTCGGCCATCACGGTCAATGTAGAAGATAGCAATAAGCCGCCCAGTAAAAACCTTGTGGGATTAATTTGCTTCATGATGATTTCCTCCTTGGTTCATGTTTTTCTAAAAGGTTCATAAATGTTCACCGGCTCCTCGCGACCTTTCACTTTGCAGGAACCGTGTGCGGTAAATTCAAACTGGTCTCCACACAAGTCGCGTGTGCTTTGTGATACCAGAATCCGTGCGATGCCCTTGGTCATGCCTTCCAGTCTGCTGCCAAGATTCACCGTGTCGCCAATTGCGGTGTACTCAAGGCGCTGCTCGCAGCCGAGCATGCCCACCACGGCAGGGCCTGAGTGTATGCCAATGCCTACATCAAAGTCAGCCAGACCGCGCTCTAGCCGGAAACGCTCCAGTTCATCCACCATATCCAGCGCAGCATTCACGGCGTTGATGGCATGGTTGGCATCAGGAAGTGGCGCGCCCCAGAAAGCCATAATCGCATCGCCGATAAACTTGTCCAGCGTGCCATGATTCTTGAAGATTACACCCACTTGCTGTGTGAAGTAGGCGTTCAGCAGCGTCATGATTTCCGCAGCCGTCGTTTTTTCCGACATGGAAGTGAAACCGCGGATATCGGAAAACAACACGCTGATTTCGCATTGCTGTCCAGTCAGGGTTTGCTCGTTCAAACCTTGCTCAGCTAATTGGTTAACGACCACCGGATCAAGGAATCGACCAAACATCTCGATAGCGGCTTGCCGAGCCGCATGTTCTTGCCAGTAGCGCAGTGCGGTGCCAACACCGAGTAGCAGTAGACCTGCTATGACAGGTGTTAGTAATGGCAAAAGAAGATGTTGGCGGATAGCTGCCATGCTGAGAATCAGCAGTATTACGCTCAGCAAGGCAAACTGCACCGCAGTAGCCAGTAACGGTTTTTGCTGCTGCAATCGCCAGAATAGCCAAACCAGTAGCGGTAGACCCAGCGCCAGACCGTACCAGGCTTGATATAACAGCGATTGATGATTTTTCAGATTGTCGAAAGTGTTTGCCAGCAAATAAAGGCCGGGATATTGCGGGCTGAGCGGTGTTGGACGCAGATCATGCAGGCCGGCAGCCGTTGCACCAACAAACACAATTTTGCCTTGTAGATCATGTGCTTTCCCGTTCTGCACCAGCTCCCAGATATCGGCGTAACTGTGTTTTGTGTACGGTGAATCCACGCCGTTGCCGTACCACGCAATGCGCAGCGGGGTAGGCATGTCGTGTGTGTCCAGTTTGAGATGATCGGCTATCACTTGCGGCAATGACAGCAGTGTCCAGCCCTGTTGCGATTGCCGCGTCTGGTAATGGCGAGCGATGCCGTCAGCATCGGCTAGATAATTGATCAATCCCAGCTGCCAGTGATCGGGTGAGCCCATCGCCGGCAGCAGCAAATCACCGCGCACATCCGGCACCGCGGTTTCTGTGCGCTGAAGTGGCATATTGGCTGGATAACTATCGAAGCGGCGAGTGCGTTCCGGCTCTGCGCTATTCATCAACAGTGTGGGTAAAAAAACGTTGCTGTGCTTGTCCAGCACTTCGCCGAAATACTGGTCAAATTCGGGTCGCTGGATATCCGGCTCGCTGAACCAGACATCAAACACCACCGCTTGCGCCCCTTGCGCCAGCAGCCATTCCACCAGCTCGGCGTGTGTAGCGCGAGGCCAGGGCCAGCGGCCAACTGTATCGGACAGCGCGCGTAAGCTGTAATCATCGATATCAACCAGCATGATATCCGTGTCAGCAGTATCCCGTTGTGCCTGTTGCGCCGTGAGGTGATCCAGCCATAAGAAATCCAGCCGCTGGCTGGCGGGCCACAAAACAGGCAAGCAAAGCACAAACAGAGCCAGCAACAGGGCAAACTGTAACAGGTGGTGGAGCAGACGATGGGTGAACCGTGCGCGCATGTGTTGTCAATCCTTGTAATGGCTGCATGATTGTAGCAGTCTGGCAGCCGCCTCTTCTCCGGTATCGCCATTGAAATTATGCTGATTAAGTTACCAATAAAAATTATTTTTGCTGTATCGAGTTGCCTGTCTCTGATGTGGTTTTCCAGCGCCCACGCATTGCGTTTGGAAGAACCCTACAGCGCGGAAATTCCTGTGGCGACCCAGAGTGCAGCTGAGCGGCCGGCTGCTGAGCGTGCCGGATTATTGTTGGTGCTGGAGCGGCTCAGCGGACAACGTCTGGATAGCGATCCGCATATAAAACTTGCATTGTCAAAAGCTGAAAATTATTTGCAGCAATTTGTTTACTTGCAAGCCAAACCTTTATCGCCTGAGGTGCAGCCTGAATGGAAAATAAAACTGGTGTTTTCGCCTGCTGCGGTGAATCAGTTATTGAGCGATGCCGGCGTGACGATTTGGCCGCTGGATCGTCCTCAGGTCATGCTGTTGATGGTGAATGAGCAGTCTGCATTGTTGCCGCTGCCTGGACAGGCTGGTGAAGATGTTGTGGCGCCATTGATAAGAATGGGGCAGGCACGCGGTGTGCCTTTGTTGCTGCTAGGGGATATGCCTGAGCAAGGTATCACCATGGTGGCTGCCGTGCAGGGTCTGGATGCCGCCAGCGTTATGCAACAAACGACCCAGTTAAAACCTGATGCGCTGTTGTTGGGTAATGTGGCTGGAAATGATACAGCGGGATGGCGTGGTCAGTGGTTATTGAGCTATCAGGGCAAAGATCAGTCATTCGAAAAAAAATCAGCTACCTATAATGCACTGATCGATGATGTATTGCGCGAAGCGGCGCAGTATTTGTCGAGCGCTTATCGCGACAGCGCGACAGCCGATACTGGCGCCGCACAATTACAGTTGCAAGTGGAAGGCATCAAATCCTATGCCGATTTTACTGCGTTACGTGAGTTTATTGAAAAGCTGGAAGCAGTGCAGCGTGTCGGCAATATGCATCTTAATGGAAACTCAGTGACGGTAGATGTTGATGTCAAGGGACGCGAAAGTTTTCGCAATCTGATGAATTTGTCGAAATCCCTGCAGTGGCAGGATGAAGTATTGCCACCTGCAGGTAGCGATCCATCGTTGCGTCCATTATGGCGCTACCAGTGGATGAAAAATTGACGCATCGCCTGGAGAAAATGATATGAGTCTTTTTGCAGATAATAGCCTGACCATTGGCGGTACACCGCTGGTGAAACTGAATCGCATTACGTCACACAATATTTTTGCAAAACTGGAAAGCCGTAATCCGGCTGGTTCAGTGAAGTGCCGTATAGGTGCCAACATGATTGCCGATGCAGAACAGCGCGGCGTGTTGAAAGCCGGTATGGAACTAGTAGAGCCGACCAGCGGCAATACTGGCATTGCGTTGGCGTTTGTTGCGGCAGCAAAAGGTTACGGTATTACCTTGACTATGCCTGCGAGCATGAGCCTGGAGCGCAGACAAATTCTGAAAGCGCTCGGCGCGAATCTGGTATTGACGGAGGCACCAAAAGGCATGAACGGAGCAATTGCCAAAGCGCAAGAAATTGTAGCGAGTGATCCGGCGCATTATTTGTTGCTACAACAATTTGAAAATCCTGCCAATCCTCAAGCGCATGAAAAAACCACCGGCCCGGAAATCTGGCGCGATACCGATGGCAAGATTGATATTCTCATCAGCGGTGTAGGAACCGGTGGCACGATCACTGGTGTGTCGCGCTACATCAAAAACACAAAGGGCAAAGCGATTACATCGGTAGCCGTAGAACCGGAATCGTCGTACAT
>DAOMGA010000076.1:0-6999 GCA_035430085.1 Pseudomonadales bacterium | reverse complement strand
ATTATCATCGCGATGCAATTCACGCCGCACGAGAGAACCGATGGTATGGATGTGCGCTATTTTTACGCGAAACGCAGAACCGCCATCCGCTTCACGCTGGATTTCGATATCGTGTGGCCGCACATACGCAAACGCCGCCGCTTCCTGTGCATGCTTGTGTTCATCTACCGGCAATTCCACATCGCCAATACGCGCAAACCCTGCATGGACACGGCTATGAAAAAGATTCACATTGCCAATGAACTGATACACAAACGGTGATGCCGGTTCGTCATAAATCTGTTCCGGTGTACCGATCTGTTCCACCTTGCCTTTGTTCATCACCACAATGCGATCTGCCACTTCCAACGCTTCTTCCTGATCGTGCGTTACAAATACGCTGGTGATATGCAACTCATCGTGCAAACGCCGCAGCCAGCGCCGCAATTCCTTGCGCACATTGGCATCCAGCGCACCGAAAGGCTCATCCAGCAGCAGCACTTTCGGCTCCACAGCAAGCGCACGTGCAAGCGCAATACGCTGACGCTGACCACCGGACAATTGCGGCGGATAACGATCCGCCAGCCAATCCAGTTGCACAAGACTCAACAACTCATGCACGCGTTTGCGAATTTCAGCTTCGGGTGGACGTGTGGTTTTCGGACGCACACGCAAACCGAATGCAACATTCTCGAACACCGTCATGTGGCGAAACAGCGCGTAGTGCTGGAACACGAAACCGACCTGACGTTCACGCACATCGGTATGCGTAGTATCTTCGCCGTGAAAAAGAATACTGCCTTCATTCGGGGTTTCCATGCCGGCAATAATTCGCAGCAACGACGTTTTGCCACAGCCGGACGGTCCGAGCAGTGCTACCAGCTCCCCGGTTGGCACATCGAGTGAAACATTATCCAGCGCACGAAATTCGCCGAAGTGTTTGGTGATATTACGGATCTCTATGCTCATGATGCTCTCACTCTTTCGCTTCTTCTTGTGACGATTCAATGTGCTGTTGCACTTTCCATTCAACAAACGTTTTCAGTACCAGCGTGACCAAAGCCAGCATGGCGAGTACCGAAGCACAGGCAAATGCCGCCACGTGGTTGTATTCGTTGTAGAGCACTTCAACGTGCAAGGGCAATGTGTTGGTCAAGCCGCGAATATGCCCGGATACCACAGACACCGCGCCGAATTCGCCCATAGCGCGTGCATTGGATAAAATCACGCCGTACAACAGACCCCATTTGATATTCGGCAACGTGACGCGCCAGAACATTTGCCAGCCGGATGCGCCGAGTACAATCGCCGCTTCTTCTTCATCTTTTCCCTGCGCCTGCATTAACGGAATCAATTCACGCGCTACAAAAGGAAATGTGACAAACAATGTTGCCAATACGATGCCAGGCACGGCAAAAATGACACGGATATCGTGATCAGACAGCCATTCACCGAACCAACCCTGTAAACCGAATACCAGCACATAAATAAGACCGGCAATCACCGGTGACACCGCGAATGGCAGATCAATCAGCGTTAACAACACACTCTTGCCACGAAAATCAAAACGCGCAATGGTCCATGCCGCTGACACACCGAATACCAGATTGAGCGGCACAGAAATCACTGCCGCTAACAACGTCAGTCGTATGGCTGACCAGACATTCGGGTCGTCAAATGCTGCCAGATAGGTATCCAGACCTTTGCGCAAACCTTCCACAAAAATAGACACCAGCGGCAACAGCAAGAACAACGCCAGCCATAACAGAGCAATGCCTATCAGCGTACGGCGTATCCAGGGCGCTTCGGTCGTTGTAAGACTATTAACAGTGATCACTCTATTTACGGACATGACGATTACTACTCCACCATTGCAAAAGATTGATCACGAGTAACAACAGGAATGAAATAAGCAGCATCACCACAGCAATCGCTGTTGCCGAGCTGTATTCGTATTGCTCCAGTTTGGTAATGATCAGCAAGGGCGTGATCTCGGATACCAAAGGTATATTGCCTGCAATAAAAATAACTGAACCGTACTCACCTACCGCACGCGCAAAAGCCAGCGCAAAACCGGTCAACAGCGCAGGCGTTAGTGCGGGAATAATCACACGGACAAATGTTTGCCAACGCGTTGCACCGAGACTTGCCGCCGCTTCTTCCACTTCACCTTCCAGATCCTCCAGTACTGGCTGCACTGTACGCACGACAAAAGGCAAACCGATAAATGTCAGCGCCACTACAATCCCTAGCGGCGTATACGCCACCTTGATACCGTAAGGTTCCAGCAAACTGCCAATCCAGCCGTTGTTGGCATACAGCGCTGACAAAGTGATACCCGCTACTGCAGTAGGCAATGCAAAAGGAAGATCCACCAGCGCATCAACAATTTTCTTACCGGAAAATTCATAACGCACCAACACCCACGCTACGATCAAACCAAAAATGACATTCAACAAGGCGCCAATCAACGAAGCGCCGAATGATAATTTGTAGGAAGCCAGCACACGCGGAGCAGTCACCACATGCCAGAATTCATTCCACGTCAATTCGAATGTCTTGATAAATGCCGCCGACAGCGGAATCAGCACAATGAGACTGAGCCAGAACACTGTAAAGCCGAGAGCCGGAGCAAAGCCCGGCAACACGGAAGACGATCGCAATAATTTCATGCATCAATCACTCATTCATTCTTTATCTTATTTACCGGCACCGTAAACCTGGTCAAAAATCCCGCCATCACCAAAGTGTTCTTTCTGCGCAGCGGGCCAGCCGCCAAACACTTTATCGATAGAGAACAATTCCAGCGTAGGAAATTGCGCCGCATATTTTGTCGCTACAGCGGGATCAGTCGGGCGATAATAGTTTTTGGCAGCAATATCCTGACCTTCCGGAGAGTAAAGGTATTCCAGATAGGCTTTAGCCAATTCGCTGTTACCGTGCTTATTGGCAAACTTGTCGACCACAGTGACCGGCGGTTCAGCAAGAATCGAATAACTAGGAATAACAATCTCCACTTTGTCTGCGCCTTGTTCTTTCAATGCAAGAAATGCTTCGTTTTCCCAGGTCAGCAATACGTCACCTACACCGCGCTCGAGAAATGTGGTGGTTGCACCGCGCGCACCGGAGTCCAGCACAGAAACATTTTTGTACAGTTTCGTCACAAAATCTTTTGCTGCTGCCTGATCATTATTGTTGTGTTTCAACGCATACGCATACGCTGCCAGGTGGTTATAACGTGCACCACCGGAAGTCTTAGGATTAGGCGTGACAACCCCAACACCCGGCTTCACAATATCACTCCAGTCATGAATGTTTTTCGGATTGCCTTTACGCACCAGGAACACAATCGTTGACGTGTATGGCGTGCTGTTGTGCGGCAAACGCGATTGCCAGTCCTTCGGGATCAGTTTGGCTTTCTCATACAACTGGTCAATGTCATAAGACAAAGCCAGCGTCACCACATCGCCCTCCAGACCATCGATAACTGCACGCGCCTGCTTACCGCCGCCGCCGTGTGACTGGTTGACAGTCACTTTATCTCCAGTTTTATCTTCCCAATGTTTGGCGAATGCCTTGTTATACTCCTCATACAACTCACGCGTAGGATCGTAAGAAACATTCAGTAGTGTGAGGTCCTTGGCGCTGACGCCAACGGCAGTGACCGCTAACGCCAACGCTGCTGCCAGCTTTTTCACCGTAGTTAATCTTTTCGATTTCATGATACTTTCCTCAATAAATTTTTTGGGTCTATAAAATTAAAACGCCGCTTGTATTCGACCAATGAATACATCTTCATCTTCACGATCTTTCGGTGCGAGAGACGTGCCGCCGCCGCCCCAGTCAAATGCTGTTTTGTTGTAATCCAGCGATACACGTAACACGTTATTGAGATACCAGTTCACACCGACACCAACGTTATGCGCGCTTTTAGCTGAACGGGTAGCCTGTGCAAAAGAATTTGTACCGCCCAGCACACCCTTGGTGTCATAGAAAGCATCGTTGTCTATGCCTAACTCACCCGTTGTAGCCAGAATTTCCCATGCACCCCAACCGCCGTTAGCTGGGTCAAATGGCTTGGATGGCTTTACACTTTTGAATGAAGCATCTTCGCCAGTCAAAATGTAGGAGGTTGTGATGTTCCAGCCATCATTCGTCAACTCTTCTGAACGCTGCTGATTAACCGCAGCACCATATACACGGGTGGTTTCCTGTTTTTCCTTGATATATTCACTGGTCAGACCAAAGCCGCCGTTGTAATAAGATACTTGCGGCGCTATGCGTGTGCGTTGGCCGTCAGCAAATACGGTATTGGTAGCACTGGTATCGGTGCGATAGCTATAAAAGTTTTCTTGTCCGAATGTCTTGTAAGTAGTCAGTGAAGTATTGCCAGCACTGCCACGCGCATCGGTATTGGTAACACCTACGCCAAATCCCAATCCCTGGAAGAAGCCAGGCGTGTTGGCAAATGGTGAAGCAAAAAGCCTGGCATTGATTTCTTTGTCTGTATTGCTGTCTTCACTGCCATTGGCACCATCATTCGCACCATTAAAATAGCCAAGACTATAGTTCAATGTGTTATTGAATATGTCGCCAGCAATTTGCACACCTTGATCACGCGATGGTGCGAAGTTGCTCTGCAAGCCCAGTTCATTGAACTTGTTCGCATCCGAGCTTTGCAAACGCTCAAGGCTGAAACCCGGTGTAAATTTACCGACTCGGATCTTGTAAGCCGGGTCATAGTTGGCATCAACATACGCATCCACCAGATTGGTAGAGGATGTAGTTCCGTTACCAAAATCTGTTGTCAGACGAAAGCCATAAGTATCGTTAAACTTGCCTTCAATAATCGGACGCGCACGACGCACCAGAAAATTTTCAATGGCACTATGCGTTGCTGCATCAGCAGCCTCTTGCTGCGGAATGGTATTACCGTTATAGGCGTGCTGCCCTTTGATACCATCAGTAAAAGAACGGGCATCAGCCTGAATCAAACCACGTAACTTGATTTCAAACTTGCCATCTGGCGATTTCAGACCGAAGCCTTTATCGCCAGCAATCACCACTGGAGTTTCTTTCTTCAGCTTTGCAGTCTCTTCGTCAGCCAGTTCCTGCTTACGCTCCAGCACCAATACTTTTTGTTTCAGGTCAGAAACCTCAGTCTGCTGCTCATCAGGCTGGGCATAAACCGGTCCGCGTTGCTGCGCATTGGCTTGCTGCGCGTTCACCTGTTTTTTCAGCTGCTCAACCTGACGGCTCAGCTCCTGCAGTTGCTTGAGTACTTCAGGGGGAATTTCGGATGTCGCACTGTAACTACTGAGTGGCAGTGCCGTGAGCAGTAAACCAAGGGCGGATGCCGTCAGTACCGGGTGTTTCTGTATCAATCTGTTCATAGTCGAATCTCCAGTATTTGGGGAAATCCGACTTCCGGTGGTCCGGTCAGCCGAGGATGTAAGGTCTTTTAGTATTTAACCGCCGGGATAAACCGGTAGGTCGATGTTTAATTTTTTAAAATCAGTTCAGGCGGATCTTTTTCTTGGCTTCTATCTGCGTCACCTTGCCGTCATGCACAGTGATTTCAACGGAACCGTATCGAAGCCCGACAAGCGCTTTTGCCACTTCTGCCAGTACCCGGCTATCCACTGCATTTTCGTGATCACTGTTTAGGTTCAAATGTGTATTCTGGTCTGCCATGGCAATCACCGTGTTCCTGATTAAGCTGATGTCGCGCACGATATACGGGATTCATAAAAACCAAAAAGACTGATTTTCTATATTGTTATAAATAAAATGAATATAGACGCCTCGCATCCATTCGTGAGTTCCCACTGCTACACTGCCGCCATGCAAAGTTTTCTCCCCCTTAAAGCCGCATTGCGACCTGTCTGTTTTGATCCTGCACTGGATCACGAACCCGCAGAACTGGCGGCGTATCACGCGTTTTACCAGCTGGACAAGGTGAGTACAGATGACCGCACCCGTCATGGCATAGGCACGCTTTCCAGCGGCGCATACCGCCTTGCCGTGCAGTACTGGTTGCCAGAAAATGCTCGGGCGACAGTGTTGATCGTCCACGGTTTCTACGATCACCTCGGCCTGTATCGCCATGTGATCCGTTTCTTTCTTGAGCAAGGCTATGCCGTGCTTGGGTTTGACTTGCCCGGTCACGGGCTGTCCAGCGGCCCCAGTGCCGCCATTCACGACTTTGATGAATACGGCCAGGCCATTCATGACGTGATTCGTGCGGCATCCCCACACCTGCCGCCAATAGAGCTAGGGTTCGGGCAGAGCACCGGCGCAGCAGCGTGGATGAATTACCAGATGGCAGGTTTCTCATCTCCCATCAAAAGGCTGGTGCTGCTATCACCTTTATTGCGCCCACATCGCTGGCAGCAACATGGGCGCTGGTTATATGCACTACTGCATCGCTGGATTCGCAGCCTGCCACGTGCGTTTCAAGCCAATTCAGCCGATCCTGCGTTCCTGTATTTCTGCCGCCAGCTCGACCCGCTGCAATCGCGGTGGCTCACTGTCGCCTGGGTTAGCGCCATGAAAAACTGGCTGGCGCGTTTTGCTGCACAACCGGATATCCGTTTACCGACATTGATTGTGCAAGGTCAGCAAGACAACACGGTAGACTGGCGCTACAACATTCCACAGATACTGGCAAAAATGCCGCAAGCACAGTTGCATTACATCAGTGAAGCACGCCATCATCTCGCCAACGAAAGCGCGGCAATCCGCGCTCACTGCTGGCAGATCGTTACCGAATTCCTTAATAAAACGGCAGAGTCCTGAATGCGCAAACCGCTGTGGAAATACGTCAATATCGTGCTGGATACCCTGCCGCTGGCTGAACCCATTTACGAATTCGGTTCTTATCAGGTGGAAGAATCACCGCAAGATGCCGATCTCCGACCCTTGTTTGTCGGTAAGGATTATGTCTGCTGCGATATGCGCGCCGGCCCCGTTGTAGTCAAGGTACTGAACCTGCACCACATCGATCTGCCGGACAATACC
>DAOMGA010000075.1:0-7064 GCA_035430085.1 Pseudomonadales bacterium | reverse complement strand
AAAGCAGGCTTAACATTGCGGGAAGCGGCTGCCATCAGATCCATCAGTGAACCCTTGGGGCTTCCAGATGGCACGGCAGGCTGTATGGCCTCTGATAGTTTGCGGCTGATATCGGCTCGCGACACCACGCCGCGTAACTTGCCGGACTCAACCACTGGCGCGCCAGAAATGCCGCGCTTGAGAAACTCGCTATCCATATCGATCAGCGACATGCAGGGGGTCACTGAAAATACGTTTTTTACCATAATGTCGCTTGCGCAAAGCCCCATACATCACCTCTCTCTTATTGTCATTTTTACAATTCTTCCCGTCCCATTGTGCAGAGAGGTGATAGGAAAAGAATTGATCTAGCGCAGGAAACTAGAGGAGGAGACCGTTAACCACAACAGAGCTTTCACGACGGGGGACGTAGTATTTGCGCAAGCGATCAAACGCCAACGCACCATCAACGGGATACTGCTCCCGCAGCGCCGCAGCATCGGCAGCAATAGCATAGGGCGCGACTTCGCCATCCAGACTCACAGGGGCAGCAGTTTTATTCAGTCCGAGAAAATCACACAACACGTCATAAACCATTTCAGTACCGCGCAATTTACCTTCAGCGCTATATCCTGCGATATGTGGCGTGCCAATCGCGACACTCTTTAACAAATCCGGATTAATCGCCGGTTCGTTTTCCCATACATCCAGCACCACTTGTAAGTCATTGTGCGTTTGCAAGCGTTGTAGCAGTGCTGAATTATCAATGACAGCACCACGACCTGCATTCAGCAACACAGCACCGGGTTTCAGTGAATTGATGATTGCTGCATCGAAAAGATGAAACGTCGGGTGTAAACCGGTTTTTGTCAGCGGCGTGTGTACACAGATGACTTCACATTCAAGTATCTTTTCAAAATTGACTAGCGAGATGTCTGTATCAATTAAAAAGGGATCGCAACCCACAACGTTTGCTCCAACGGCTTGCAGGCAACGTAACAGGCGACCACCGACATTGCCGCAACCGACAATACCTATACGACTACTGGAAAAATTTACTTCAAGTGTCAAAAAAGCAGACAAGACATACTCGACCACGGCTTGTGCATTACAGCCAGGCGCATACGCAAAACGAATGTTGTTTTTTTGCAAGTAGATGCTATCAATATGATCGGTGCCTATCGTGCAACTGCCAACGAAACGAACGGCCGTACCTTCCAGCAAATCACGATTTACTGACGTTACCGACCTCACGAGCAGAATATCCGCATCCTGCACATCAACACGACGGATCGCACGGCCCGGCAACAAAACCAGCTCGCCTAACGGCGCAAAAAAATGCGCTGCATACGCAATATTTTCATCCGCTACAATTTTCAATCCAGATCCGCCCGCAATAAACACAAAGAAGAAAACATCGGCCCACCAAATGCAGCACTTAGCGCATCATACAGCTGCGCTGCACGAGCATTCACACCATGGCGAATATTATGAGTGGCCTGTTGGTACACCAGATCTTTGAAAGCATCACCATCACCCGCATCTTCACCGAGATTGTCCAGACTAACGCGAAAACGCAAGCCACAAGCAATATGCAGCAACCACTCCAATGCTTGCGGCTTGACTTCCACCCGCTCAAATTCTCGTTGTTGGCTGGCATCGCGACCATCCGGTGCATACCAGTAACCCCAATCCGGCAATAATCTGCGTGCAGTGCCTGCCACCAACCAATGCGCGCTTTCGTGCAGACTGCTCGACACAAAATCCTCACGGTAGAAAATTCTGTGGCGCGCATCATCCGCATCTGCTGGCAGATAACAGGGCTCAGGCGCACCGCCGATCAATACCGTGTTCATGCTGCTGGCAAAGACCGCATTGAACACACGCTCGACATCCTGCGCAGTGGGAAGATGCGCAACGGGAAGACTTGAATTATCAAAACGTGACTGCATATAGTGGTCAATATTCTTTTTTAGCGGCAAGTATTGTGGTTTTGCAAAATAATCGATACTGTAAAAGCAAGCGGGTGACATTTTACAGGGCTATTCACATCCGTGTAGCCGTTTACAGTTCCACCCGATGGAGGTAGTCCATGAGTACGCCTACCCATCCTGAAACTGGCAATGACAAGCCAGGTCAAGATACGCCAGACAATGTCATCGACCTTTTTTCCCGCAACCCCCTGAGCGAATTAGCCAAGTCCCCGTTTATCCGGCTGTCTGCCGAACTCGACGGGCTGGAAATGCTCTACAGCAATAAATCCCATCCCGGAAAATATTTCTCATTGCGCATTCTCTGCTGGGGATTGCGCGACAGTGGCGAAGTGGTGGGTCTTGTGCCATGGATGACCGGCATCGTTCCCTGCCCCGACATCGAAGATCCTCTGGAAGGTCAATTTGAAGGTTATTACGATGCGGGTATTGACGAAATTTTCTTTGACGCACCCGAACATAAAATCATTGAACTGGAAACCAGCGCCAGTTATTACCAGTTTCACTGCAGTCACTCAGAAGAAGTCTTGCAAGAAATTCCCGATAACATCGGCACACACGCCGTGCTGACATCCCCGCTGCCCAACACGCTGCTGCTGACTGAAGTGATCAGTTGGCAATTACTGTGCAATGGCGAAATTCACGCCATGCTGATCGACAATAGCAAATCACACCACACACCGGTATTACCCGGAGATGACAGCTTGTACAGCGCGCAAGACCATCCAGATTTTCGCTATTTTTTCCAGCACACCATTGCCAACAAGCTGAAAGCGCAAGATCCCGAAGCGCTAGCAGCAGTGGCGGCATTAGTCGGAAAAATCTAGGTTCGGGAAAATCCAGGTTCAGGAAAATACGAGTACTGGCGGAAAATCCCCTAGAGGATTTTCCGGCCGTTGTTAGCCTGAATGCGCAAACGCAGTGCATTAAGTTTGATAAACCCTTCTGCGTCTTTCTGATTGTACGCGCCGCCATCGTCCTCGAACGTCGCAATCGTCGCATCAAAAATCGAATCGTCAGATTTGCGACCGGCAACAATCACATTACCTTTGTACAGTTTCACGCGCACCACGCCATTCACGTATTGCTGTGAATCGTCGATCATTTTCTGCAGCATCAAACGCTCAGGGCTCCACCAGTAGCCGTTGTAGATCAAGCTGGCATAACGCGGCATCAACTCGTCTTTCAGGTGTGCCACTTCACGATCCAGTGTGATGGATTCAATCGCACGATGCGCCCGCAACATGATCGTGCCGCCCGGCGTTTCATACGCGCCACGTGACTTCATGCCGACATAACGGTTTTCAACCAGATCCAGACGACCCACACCGTGTTTACCACCTAACACGTTGAGTTTTGCCAACACTTTTGCCGGTGACAATTTCTTGCCATCAATAGCAACAATGTCACCTTTCTTGTAGGTCAGTTCGATGTATTCCGGTTGATCGGGCGCTTTCTCTGGCGACACCGTCCAACGCCACATATCTTCTTCCGGCTCCCACCAGGGGTCTTCCAGGCCGCCGCCTTCATAGGAAATATGCAGCAGGTTGGCATCCATCGAGTACGGCGATTTCTTGCCCGCTTTGGCGAAATCCACCGGAATTTTGCGCTTCTTCGCGTAAGCCATCAGCGTTTCACGCGAGGTCAGATCCCACTCACGCCATGGTGCAATTACTTTTACACCCGGCTTCAGCGCGTAAGCACCCAGCTCAAAACGCACCTGATCATTACCCTTGCCTGTTGCACCGTGGGAGATAGCATCAGCGCCGGTTTCGTTGGCAATTTCTATCAAACGCTTGGCGATCAGCGGACGGGCAATCGATGTGCCCAACAGGTATTCACCTTCATAAATGGCATTGGCACGAAACATCGGAAACACAAAATCGCGCACAAATTCTTCGCGCAAGTCATCAATATAAATCTGTTTGATACCCATGGCTTTGGCTTTAGCACGCGCCGGCTCCAGCTCTTCGCCCTGGCCGATATCCGCCGTGAAAGTCACCACTTCGCAGCCGTATTCTTCCTGCAGCCATTTCAGGATGATGGAGGTGTCCAGACCGCCCGAATAGGCGAGTACGACTTTCTTGACGCCTGACTTACCGGCTTTCTTGCTTTTTGCTACGGCCATATTCGCCCCTGTCTTAATCTGGTCAGCGTGAAATGATGGCGCGCATTGTAGCAAAAGACCTGCAGTAAAAGCCCTAGAGCAGGGCTTCAATATCCTTGGCAATAGACTCGGGGGACGTAGCCGGCGCATAACGGGAGATCACTTTGCCATCGCGATCCACAAGAAACTTGGTGAAATTCCATTTGATGCCTTCACTACCCAACAAACCCGGCGCTTCCGCCTTGAGGTGCGCAAACAATGGATGCGCGTCTTTACCGTTGACATCAATCTTGGCGAATAGCGGAAAACTGACGCCGAAATTCATTTCACAAAAACTGTTGATATCCGCTTCTGTACCCGGCTCTTGATGACCAAACTGATCGCATGGAAAACCCAACACTTCCAGACCACGTTCGGCATACTGCTCAAACATTTTCTGCAGGCCCTTGTACTGTGGCGTAAAACCACATTTGCTCGCCGTGTTGACGATCAACAACACTTTGCCGCGATACGCTGACAAATCCAGCGGCTTGCCATCAATCGTAGTGGCTGAAAAATCAAATACTGTCTTGCCCATCAGCTTTTCTCCTTATGCTCAACCAGATTCAGTGATGCCGAGTTAATACAGTAGCGCAATCCCGTGGGTGCAGGACCATCGGGAAACACGTGTCCCAGATGCGCAGCACAACGACTGCACACGACTTCTGTGCGCAGCATTCCGTGCGCAGTGTCCTTGTTTTCCTTAATGGCATTATCACTCACAGGCTGCCAGAAACTGGGCCAACCGCTGCCTGAATCGTATTTTGTGTGGCTATCAAATAATGTTTGCGCGCAGCACACGCATTGGTAAACACCGTCTTTCTTACAGTCCCAGTATTGACCGGAAAATGCACGCTCAGTACCTTTTTCCCGACAGATATGGAATTGCTCAGGCGTCAACCTTTCTTCCTCTGTTTGCTCATTGCTCATACCAGCCTATACGCCTCGTGACACAGCTTTGAACAAACTCTATCATGGTTTGCTATCACAATAAGAGAAACGCTCATGGCGGGCGCTGCCTTTGCTCACTTGATGCCAGCGATCACTGACGCGACACTGGCCAATCGCAAATACCTGAATCTGTTGCAGGCGCTACGCGCACGGCGCGATGGCGCACTGACAGTTGACGCACTGCCATTCGATATCACCATCAACGCTTCCACCGGCTGCAATTTATCCTGCCCGTATTGCGAAGTTGGCAAAGGCGATTTGCTACGCCCCGCCGGCTTGCTGAAAAAATCCCATCACGACAGCATCATGGCGCCGTTACTCGATACACTTTTTATCGCGCGTTATTTTGGCACCGGTGAAAGTCTGCTGAATCCACATTTGCCGGAGATGATCGCGCTGTCGCACGACTCTGGTGTCTACAGTGTTATTTCGACCAATCTCAGTATAAAAATTGACGACGCGTATATTGATCGCATGCTCGATTCCGGTCTGACATTGCTGAGTGTGGCGTGCGATGGAGCATCGCGAGAAACGTATGAAAAATATCGCGTCGGCGGTGATTTTGATCTGGTGCAAAACAATATGCGCCGTTTCATTGAGCGCAAGCGCGAACGTGGTTTGCAATATCCGTTGATTGAATGGCGATTTCTGGTATTCAGTCACAATGAACACGAAGTGGATACTGCGCGCGAGATGGCAAAAACTCTCGGCGTGGATATCATCGATTTTTATTTTGGCGTCACCCCGCGCGACGAAGAACGGCAAATCAATGGAGATGCCAAAGCGATCAACCGCAGCTTGACACCCGCCACCAGCGGGCCGGGCATCGATGCCGCCGTGCGCCGCAAAGACACACCGTTTCGCACACTCCCTAATCCAGCACCGAAACCCGGCACACCTGTGTTGTCACACCAACCCGGTGGAAAATGTGACTGGTTATATTTTGCAGCTTACTTGTACCCGAAAGGTGAAGTGGCACCCTGTTGCCATCCCGGTGGGCCGGAACAGGATATGGGCATTGCGCAACACGGTGTAGACGGCGTATGGAACAGCAGCGCCTACCAGAATGCACGTGCGTATATGAAAGATTCCAGCCAACCTTGCAGCGCGCTGTGTGTTGAATGCCCGATGCCAAAATCCAAAGATCGCCAGTTTAATCACGTGCTGTCCGCTATTTTTCGCAACGCACCGCTGTGGTTTTTGAAAGTTATCGCGCTGGATGGCGACCGATGGCTGCACCCGCTCGACCGCATTTATCTGACGCAAGAACTGGGGCGCATTGATGCCAACCGGGATTTTCTAGCCGCTCAGGATTGCAGTGATTTTCTCGTCTGGCTGCAAGAAAATATGCCAACAGACAGTGACCTGCTTTTTGAATGCCTCGCAGGTACAATGCCACCTAGTCCATAGGTACGGCAATCATGAAAGAAATTCTCAAATCGAAAAAACTCGAAGGCGTGTGTTACGACATCCGCGGCCCGGTGCTGGAAGAAGCCTACCGTATGGAAGAGGCTGGTCAGCGCATTCTCAAGCTGAACATCGACAACCCTGCGCCGTTTGGTTTGTTGGCACCGGATGAGATCCTGAAAGATGTGGTCTACAACCTGCCCAACGCCGAGGGTTACAGCGAATCCAAGGGCATGTTTGCCGCACGCAAAGCGGTGATGCATGAGACCCAGCGCCTCGGTATTAATGGCGTGCAGATCAACGATATTTATCTGGGCAACGGTGCCAGCGAGCTGATCGCCATGGCATTGATGGGATTGTGCAATCTCGATGACGAGATCCTGATTCCTGCACCGGATTATCCCTTGTGGACAGCATCCACTTCATTGGCGGGCGGCAAACCCGTGCATTACCTGTGCGATGAAAACAATGGCTGGAATCCGGACATTGCCGACATCCGCAGCAAGATCACGCCGAAAACCAAAGCGATTGTGGTGATCAACCCGAACAATCCGACAGGCGCGTTGTACGACAAGAAAATTCTCGAGCAG
>DAOMGA010000074.1:0-7085 GCA_035430085.1 Pseudomonadales bacterium | reverse complement strand
GGCGATGAGCGCGTACTGGAGTTGGCCAGAGATGGAAGCCCAACTGAAAAATCTGGGTTTCATGTAAAAATATAGCAAGAAGAAACTAGTCGCCGAAATTGCGCTTGTACTGCTCTCGCACCGAACTGAATGCAAGGCGCAAGCGCAAGGGATCAAATGGAGGCTTGAAGAAACCGTGATAATCACCTCGCGGATTAATCACAACAATATTGCCGCTGTGTTCCATCAGATACTCACCCCCTTCCAACGGCACTTTGGTGAACCCTGAATTAAGATCACCAGCAAACTTGATCAGCTCCATGTGATCGCCGGTTACCCCCATAAACGCAGGATTGAAATAAGCCGTGTATGCCCGCAGCTTTTCCGGCGTATCCCGCGCCGGATCAACCGACACCATCACAATCTGCACCAACTCCGCTTCACCGATTTTTTGTAATTCGCCGTAAAACTTGTTAAGAATACCAAGCGTTGTCGGACAAATATCAGGGCAATATGTAAAGCCAAAAAACACCAGAGTCCATTTGCCCTGGAAAAACTGTTTGCTGACTGGCTTTCCATTTTGATCCACCAACACTGGATCGCGAAATATTCGCGGCTTATCAAAAAAAACACCGCCATAAGTTTCCATTTTCTCTTTACTGAAAACAACCGGCATCATCATGCGATGGACAAAACCGGCAAGCAGAACCAACATAAACAATGAGAGCGCTGCTATTGTCAGCCTAAGACGGGTTTTATCATTCATGTAAACGACACCTCAATGCAACAATTGCAATTGTTGCTGTTGTGGCAACAGATAATGATCGACCAACATAACAACAAATAATGCCATTAAATAAACAATAGAATATTTAAACGTTTCCATACCGGAATTTGGCTTTTCCCGATATAGCTGGATAGACCAGTACATAAAACCAGCCCCCAACACCAAGGCCCCAGTCAAATACAGCCAATTGAACATGCGCGTAGCAAACGGCAGCAATGTAATCGCAATCAATATCAGGGTATATAGCACGGCATGCAACGCCGTGAGTTTATTACCATGCGTGACAGGCATCATGGGGATTTCTGCCTTTGCATAATCTTCGCGCCGGTGAATCGCCAATGCCCAGAAATGGGGCGGCGTCCAGGCAAAAATAACAAGAACTAACAAAAGCGCATCGTGATGCACGTGATTAGTGACTGCCGTCCACCCCAACAACGGTGGAACAGCGCCAGCCAAACCGCCGATCACAATATTTTGCGGCGTCGCTCGTTTCAGAAAACTTGTGTAGATAAATGCATAGCCAATCAAAGCAGCAAACGTCAACCACATCGTCAAATCATTGGTGAATATTTTTAGTATCGCCATACCTACAATACCCAATGCACAAGCAAACATTGCAGCATGAGCATTATCAATACGGCCTTGTGCAACAGGGCGATTGATTGTGCGCGCCATTTTCAGATCAATACGTCGATCCACAATATGATTCACTGTCGCCGCAGATGCTGCACAAAATGCAATGCCAATATTGCCAAAAATCAACACTTGCCACGGCACCATACCTGGCACGGAAAGCAGCATACCGATCAGCGACGTCAGGATCATCAATGCAACGACATTCGGCTTGCACAGCTCCAGATAATCACGCCAGATTGCGCGAGTTTGCATCAAAACATCACTCATATATTGTCTCTCGGTTATCAACGCAGCAATTGCGCGGTAAAGATACGGTGATTCAGCGTCACCATAACCAACAACAACATCGCACCGACTGCATTGTGAGCCACCGCAACAGGCAACGGCAAGGCAAACCATACATTACTCAACCCTAAAGCAATCTGCACCAGTAATATCACACTCAGTAACCCGGCTATACGCTGCGTATTTCTGATACGCATCATGCAGAGAGAAACGATCAGCGACAACAAAACAACCGTTGTGATGAGCGCTCCAACACGATGTGAAAAATGAATGGCAGTGCGCGCCTGATTATCCAACTGCCCGCCAAGATAGTTGGGACCAATATGCTGGAGAAAATTAAAACCCGATGAAAAATCCATATCAGGCACCCATACATTGTGGCAAGTGGGTAGATCAGCACAAGCCAAAGCTGCATAGTTGGAGCTTGTCCAACCTCCCAATGCAATCTGCACGATGACGACCAACAAACCCGTTAACGCCAAGCCACGCAGTGCATTGATTTTTTTGAGCATATCGGCTTTCAAGTACCAATGAAAATCCCCCAGTCGCTGCACCAGCAACCACAATAATGACAACGTGGTAAAACCACCCAGTAAATGCAGCGTTACCACTTGTGGCCACAGCAGCAATGTCACCGTCCACATGCCAAACAGCCCCTGTAAGATGACAAAACCTAACATAAATAATGGCAATTTTAATGGCTGACCTTCAACATGCCGATGCCGCACTGCGATAACAACCAATCCAATCATCAGCAAACCAAGACTAGAAGCGAAAATCCGGTGGATCTGTTCTGGCCATGTTTTTTCTGTTTCCACAGGCGTTGCAGCAAATGTCTGATTTGCCGTATGAATTTCATCCGCAGTATTGGGCACCCAGAAGTGTCCGTAACATGTTGGCCAATCCGGGCAACCTAGCCCGGCATGTGATAGACGGGTGAAAGCGCCCAATGCAACCACCACCACAGCCATGCAAAAGGCCAATACAGCCAGATAAAAACCCGCCTTGTGCTGCATGAATTACTCCACACCTTTTAATAAAAATTTCATATCGACTATAACGTCTTTATAGGTCTGTTCTTTTGTGTAATACATCATGACAAATCCACGCGGGTCTAACAGATAAAATTGCGCAGCGTTCTGGTCAACGACAGATTGCTGCAGCAATTTCTGCCATGCCTCGCCGTTGACAAATAACAACTGCATATCTTTATGTTCACGTAATAGCCACTCTTGCGTCTGCTCATCAATTCGTCCTTCCGTTACTAACCAGACGCGGCGGATATGCCCTTGATATTTACCTAATGCAACTCTTGTCTGACGATTTTCCCAGAATTTTTCTCGACAACTTTCATCACAGTTGGCGGGATGAGCAATCAGAAAAGTCCAGTCTGATTCTTTTATCCATTCTACTTTCTGTTTCGTACCTTGCTGATTCAGCAAGTCAATATCATTGATCTGTTGTGGGGGAATAATCAACACACCTTTATTACGTGTCCCTTCTGGCATACCAATACCGGTAAAAAAAACAAAACTAGCCATCAAAACCACAGCAATCGGTATAAGCATCAGGATCAGCAGCAGGTAGCGCGACCGAACAACATTGATAGCCGGTTTTATTTCAGTCATGAGGACATCCCATTATTGGTGTCATCCGTCACTTCTCGACGAAAAGACAATGCCAGATAAAACACAATCAGCGCGACGGACATGGCAAACCACTGAATTGCATAGGCGATATTTTTTTCAGGGGAGATATTGACCACCGGCCATTGTACCGTCAAGGCAGACGGTGAGCCCTCACGCAAACGCACCACCATCGGCAAAACTTCGAAGCCAAGCTCGTGTACCAGGCCAGGTATATGGAGCTTGCCTATGCGACGTGGCCAACCATTCTCGGCAAATACAGACTCATTGTTCTGTAGTAAATAAGGACTGATGTAAATCTCACCACGCTCCACCGCAATCTCTGGCACAGGAGGCGCCACCGGCAACTCACTGCGCAATGTCGGAGCAGCGATCCATCCGCGATTAACCAGTACGTTACGCCCGTCTTCTAGTGCTATAACGCCAATCACATGATATCCGTTACGTCCTTCATGCATCTGGTTTTCCAACAAGAAGAATCGGTCTGACCAACGCCCTCGTATAGTCACCTGCTGTAGCGATACAAATGGCGCTTGGGCGAAGGCTATGGGTGACCTCTGCCTTTGTTGCTCAGCTACACGCATCAATTCACGATTTTCATCAGCCCTACGTAACTGCCAAAAACCCAAGTTAACCATAATCGGTAATAAAGCCGCTGCCAGCAACGCTGTACGCCATTCAAACCGAAATTGACGTTTGTCCATCAGTCATGCTCCACGCGGCAACCAACGTTATAATGCACGCCTTGTTTATATATCGGAGCGAACATGTCTGCATTGCATCTCAAGATTCTTATCCTGTTACTGATGTTTTTTATGGCTCTCAGCCTTTTCCACAGTCTGTATATACTATTTAAAGATGATGGGGATCCGACTTCCCGACGCACTTTTTACAATCTGGTAACCCGCGTTAGTCTGGCTGTAGCGTTACTAGCTGCTATGGTATATGGATTCTATACAGGGAAGCTGGAATCTGAAGCTCCTTGGAATCAGCCAATAACCACAACAACTTCACCATCCGCGCCAGCGCAATAAAAAAGCCCGCAATGCGGGCCTTTTCTTCACCGGTTTCGGCAGTACATCAGAACACGTAAACCACCGCGACCAAAAACAACCAAACCACATCTACAAAGTGCCAATACCAGGATGCCCCCTCAAAACCAAAGTGATCATCTTGGTTGAAGTGGCCTTTCAGTGCACGCAGGAACATCACCAATAAAATGAAAGCTCCAAGGCACACATGGAAACCATGGAAGCCTGTCAACATGAAAAATGTTGTACCGTAAATGCCCGCGTGCAGGGTCAAGCCGTATTCAGTGTAGGCTTCGTGGTATTCCACTGCCTGAAAATACACAAAGGTAAAACCCAGTAACAGAGTGATACCCAGCATTGCCTTAAACATGCCGCGATTATTTGCCTTAAGTGCGTGATGGGCAAATTCACAGGTAATAGAAGATGCAACCAGAAAAAATGTATTCCAGAGGGGCAGCCAATGAAACGCATTGGCAAAGCCTGGCCAGGACATGTGTTTTTCCGGACCAGCAAATACACCATTATTGGCAATCAGTTGATTAGCGACGCCACCAATTGCTTCTTGTGGCGTCTGCATCAATGGCCAACTGAAACTGAAGCCCTTCCACAACAACTCATTGGTCCAATGCCCCACACCTTCACCCGCTAGCCAAGGCCCTACTAACTGACGCACATAAAACAGGGCACCAAAGAAAGTCGCAAAGAACATCACTTCTGAAAAAATAAACCACTGCATACCAATCCGGTAGGAGCGCTTTAACTGCGCACTATTCATGCCTTTATTGTTTTCAGCAATAGCTGTACCAAACCAATTGAACAGCACGCAGGCAAGAACAAGAAAGCCAGTAATCAGGATTGCAGGGCTGCCGGGGCGATGGGCATGTAAATCATTGAGCCAAGTAGCCACGCCCACCAGCATGATGGCGATGCCAATTGAAGCCAATACCGGATACTTGCTTTGCTCCGGCACGTAGTAGGCTGATGAGCTATGTTCGCTTGCCATAATTTTCTCCAGTTATGACGCTGTTATCTTGTTAGTTCTCTGTTAACGCAGCCTAAATGAGCCGCCTTATGGTTACTGCTTGGGCACTGCCTGATCAGACTTCGGCAAATCAGTCACATCAAACAATGTATAGCTCAGGGTAATTGTTCGAACGTCCGCCGGCAAAGCCTGGTCAACGATAAACACCACTGGCATTTCAATATCTTTTCCTGCGTCCAACGCCTGTTGGGTAAAACAGAAACATTCTGTTTTGTGAAAAAACTCCACTGACTTTTCGGGAACGATACTAGGCACTGCCTGAGCTACCATTCTCCGATTGGTCGTGTTCCGAGCATAAAACAATGCCTTAGTCGGTTCACCTGGATGTACATCAACCGATGTTGCTTCTGAACGAAATTCCCAAGGCATATTCGCACTGTTGATAGTTACGAACTGGACCTTGACGACTCGCGTCTTATCAACTTTTACTTCCTCCGCAACATAAGCCTTCTTATCACTCAGGCGCGGAGAATTAATATCTAAAACACTGCACAGCAAATTATAGAACGGCGGCATAATGAACATGGCAAAAGCAAACATTCCCACTGCTCCGAAGAACAGCTTGGCAACAATATATTTGTCGCCCTGCTTGTCAATTTTTCCCATGCTATAACATCGTCACTCAACTACCTCTTGCGTATTACTTCACCTGCGGCGGCACACTGAATGTGTGGTAAGGCGCAGGGCTTGGCACTGTCCACTCCAAGCCTTCAGCACCATCCCATGTTTTCGCTTCTGTGGATGGCTTACCGGCAACAATGGTACGAATTACGTTGAACAGGAACAGGATTTGTGAGGAGCCATAAATAAAGGCACCTACTGATGAAACCATATTCCAGTCAGCAAAAATCAGGTTGTAGTCAGGGATACGACGCGGCATACCCGCCAGACCCACAAAATGTTGCGGGAAGAATGTCAGGTTGAAACCAATGAAAGAAATCCAGAAATGGGTTTTGCCCATAGATTCGGAATACATACGTCCAGTCCATTTTGGCAACCAGTAATACACCGCTGCTGACATAGAAAACACCGCACCAGCCACCATGACGTAATGGAAGTGCGCAACCACGAAATAGCTATCGTGATACTGGAAGTCCGATGGAGCCAAGGACAACATCAAGCCAGAGAAACCTCCGGTAGTGAACAAGACGATGAAAGCAATACAGAACAGCATTGGTGTTTCAAAACTGATCGAGCCACGAAACATGGTAGCTACCCAGTTGAACACCTTTACGCCTGTCGGTACAGCAATCAGCATAGTTGCAATCATGAAATACATTTCACCAGCAATAGGCATACCCACTACATACATGTGATGAGCCCATACGATGAAAGACAGGAAAGCAATCGACGCGGTGGCATAAACCATCGAGCTGTAGCCAAATAGCGGCTTGCGGGCGAAAGTCGGAATAATCTGCGACACCACACCAAAAGCGGGCAAGATGATGATGTACACCTCAGGATGCCCAAAGAACCAGAATACATGCTGGAATAACACGGGATCACCGCCACCAGCGGCACTAAAGAAAGATGTACCGAAATGAATATCCATCAACATCATAGTTACTGCACCAGCCAACACAGGCATAACTGCAATTAACAAGAAAGCCGTAATTAACCATGTCCATACAAACAAAGGCATTTTCATCAAAGTCATGCCTGGTGCACGCATATTCAGT
>DAOMGA010000073.1:0-7111 GCA_035430085.1 Pseudomonadales bacterium | reverse complement strand
CTGGCAATGGCTGCCAGTTTCTGCAACTCATCGTCCAATGCCTTGCGCAAGCCGACAATGTCATAACGCGCCTTGCGCAACAATGGCTTCACACTGCCCCCCTGCTGATCCAGCAAGGCAACCAATAAGTGAACTGGCTCAATTTGGGTGTGGTCGCGACCTACAGCCAATGACTGGGCATCAGACAATGCCGATTGTAATTGACTGGTCAGTTTGTCCATACGCATAGAAAAAACCTCATAAGATTGTTTTCAGATGCTTACTAGATGGGGCTGTCTTTCGACAGTTCAAGGGAATACCGGTGATCAGGGGACAGTAAATGGCAGCAACACAATAAATCGACTGCCCTGACCAACAGCACTCAACACATCAATGCTACCGCCCAGCAAACTTACAATCTGCTTGCATATCGACAACCCCAGACCAAAACCCTGCCTGTAAGTGCCGCTGTGCTCTTCCCTGGCGTAAGGTTCGAATGCTTTTTTCAGAAATTCTTCTGACATACCGATACCTGTGTCTTGTATCACAAACCTGACCATAATTTTATTTTCAGTTTTTTCAAACAGATCGACAGTAATACTGATGCGCCCTTCATCTGTAAATTTGAACGCATTAGCTACCAACTTGGTAATCACTTGAGATACACGCACTTTATCGCCACAGACAAGCGCCGGTATTTTCTGATCTACCGTCATTGAAAATGCGACCGGCCTGGGTTGCGGAATCACTTTGATAGCCGCTTCCATCTCGTCCAGCATCGCTCGTAAACTGAATGATTGCTGATTCAGCACGACCTGACCAGATCTTATCCGTGAGTGGTTCAGAATATTATCGACAATATTGATAACCATGCCGCAGGAAGCACGTATCACATCCAGATAACTGTCACGCTTGGCATCATCGCGTGTATTTCTCAATAATTGCTCAGCCCCCAAAACCGCACTCAGTGGCGATTTGATATCGTGAGTTACCCGGTCCACAAATTCGTTGCGCACTTTCATTTCGGTATCCATGCGCAACATTTCTTCCTGCATGACTGCCTGTTCGCGCTCTATTGTGAACATACGCATGGCAATCGCCAGAAATAGCACATCGGCCTGTATCGTCAGACCTAACTCATAGCTATAGCGCGTCATAAACGACGGAGGAAGCACTCCGGCGATACCCAGCATCGCAATTCCGGCCAACACAACAAAAACTACAAGCCCGCCAGCAAACAATGCTGTCCCCTGCTGACGCCGGAAAAGGGATATAACAGCAAGCACGGTAGAAAATATCATCATCCAGAAAGTGACCACCAGTGTCGCCACTATGAGGTAATCCAGATTGACCCATGGCAGTAACACCACGCACAACAGCCCAGCCAATAACAACGCGGTTAATATCTTATTCAGATAGGGATAATTAACAGGCGCCTGAAAAAAACTGATGACAGCCAGCGTGTAACACACACCTTGCCCGCAATGGATCACGACATAAGCAATATCGCGCCAGGGAATACCGGTATCGGGAAACCATCGCTGCACAACACCGGTTAAATAAAGCACTGACAACATGCTGAATACCACTTGACCGAGCAGCGCAGTCGCCACGCCCAATCTGGGTATCCGGACAATATAGACCAGTAGACATAGAGCAACGGAATACAACATACCGAAGACGCTGCCGGAAAATTGCCACAAACTTGGCAAGTCTCGCGTGAATTCTTCTCTATCACTCAACACCGGCACAAACAGCGCACCGTACGGTGTATAGATTGAAAAATTCACTGTCAGGATTTGTCCGGGGGGAATCTCCAGGTTGAAAGCAAAATAGTTGTAATGTAAATCCCGGCTGGCATAAGGATAACTTTGCCCGGTAACAAATTCTTTTATTGTAGAACCCGTACTCGCACGCCACTCAATGCGGCTATAAAGTGCCTGGTCAAAATCCAGTACGAGTGAGCGCGGGGAGGAAGAATCATTGCGTACAGAAAAACGAAACCACTGGGTCTGCATCAAACGTAGAGGTGATGCTGCACCCACTGCAACAAAAGCACTATCAGGTAACCGGGATGCTGCCAGCGCACTGTCTGGTAGAAGGTCGCCAGTGTAGGTCTGGATCTGCCCTGCAATTGGCAGATGATTCAACACAACACTATCGTCAATGACCAGGGGATTGGCAAACGCTATGTTCACCAAAAATCCCATTAACACCACTGCATACCGGCTTATCAGCTTGATCATCGATATCCCTGTTTGCTCTGCATGTTTCCCTTCACGTCTTCGAGTATGGTGCCATTCACAAATTCTGTAAAACAAAAACTATACCGTCCGCCACACCAACGCCACCATTCGTCCTGTGACACCGTCGCGCCGGAAAGAATAGAAGCGCTGATCCAAACAGGTATCCTCGCCGCCACCGTATACCGCTGCCACCCCCAGAGCCTGCAGTTGCAAACGCGCCAGTGCGTAGATATCACAGAGCCAACGTTCCTGTTCCTGTCCATGCTTATGTTTCTGCTCTACAAAACAGTCAGCTACGGCTTTATCACCGTAAGCGTGCCACTGTGTCAGAAACCGTTGGTAGACATCCCTTCCCACTTCAAAACTGGCTGGGCCGATGGCGGGCCCCAACCATGCCAGCACGTCTTCACGCGGGCAGTCAAAAGCATCGAGTGTGGTCGCCAGCACACCGTCAACCAATCCGCGCCAACCGGCATGGGCAGCAGCCACTTCTCTGCCATCACGGCTGCAAAACAACACAGGCAGGCAGTCCGCCGTCATCACTGCGCAGACTTTTCCAGGCTGGTTGCTGTAACAAGCGTCGTATTCGTGTGAAGGCTTGACTGGTGTTTTGCCATCGTGAAGCAACACATCCACACCATGTACTTGCGTAATCCACACCGGCTGTTCTGGCAGCTGTAATGCTGCTGCTAATATTATTCGATTCGCCACGACGTCTTCTACACTGTCCTCCACATGGCCCGCAAGATTAAAACTCGCGTATGCATCGCACGATACACCGCCAGAACGCGTGCTGAACGCCGCACGAATATTGGCGGGTGCTGGCCAATCGGGAATCAGAAAAACAGGCTCTGCCATCATCACAGCGCCGCCAGCAATATTTGCATGTCTTCTGGTAGCGGAGCCTGCCATTCCAGATACGCGCCTGTGACAGGATGTATCAATCCCAATTGTGCGGCATGTAACGCCTGACGCCGAAAATCCTGCAACACCGTTTTTAATTCTTCATCCGCATGTTTGGGTAAACGCAATCGCGCACCGTACAACGTATCACCCAGCAACGGATGACCGATATGCGCCATATGCACACGAATCTGGTGTGTGCGCCCTGTTTCCAACTGCACACGCACATGTGTGTACGTTTCAAAACGCTGCAGAATACGAAAGTGTGTGATCGCCGGTTTACCGCCAGCAACTACCGCCATTTTCACGCGATCACGCGGATGACGGCCGATGGGCGCATCCACTTTACCGCCGCCGGTAAACAAACCACAGACCACAGCTTCGTATTCACGCTTGACAGTACGCTCCTGCAATTGCCGCACCAGATCAGCATGCGCCTGCAAGGTGCGTGCTACCACCAACAAACCTGTGGTGTCTTTATCCAGGCGATGAACAATACCTGCACGCGGAATAGCAGCCAGCTGTGGATCGCGGAATAGCAGCGCGTTGAGCAAAGTGCCATCCGGTGAACCAGCGCCGGGATGCACCACCAGACCAGCAGGTTTGTTGATGACCAGTAACGACGCGTCTTCATACACCACATCGAGCTTCAGCTCCTGCGCCGTCCAGTTCTCGCGAGCTTCAAGTTCAGCGTCCAGCATCAGAACATTGCCGGATTTCACTTTGTCTTTCGTGCGGACAACCAGTCCATCTACCGTCAGATGTCCTGATTTGATCCATTCCTGCAGTCGTGCACGCGAGAAATCACTAAACAACTCAGCAGCCGCCTGGTCGATACGGTGACCTGATTGCTCAGCCAATACGGTAGCCTTGTGCTGGATGCGTTCGTTCATGATAGGTGGTTAAATGATGGTTTCATGATGCCAGTCTACCAAGCAATTGATTCCAATGATGAACCGCTTTACCAATAACAAAAATTTAACCATAGCCTTGTATGCATTGGTGAGTGCTTTTTCGCTGCTCATTTTCCTGAAAAACGCCTGGGTAGCAGAGGATGCATTTATCATTCTGCGTAGCGTTGACCAGTTCTTACTGGGTCACGGTTTTCGCTGGAATCCACATGAACGCGTACAGGTTTATACCAGCCCGTTGTGGTATCTGTTAATTATCGCCAGCACCGCTTTCTGCAAAACGCTATATCTGAATCTGATCGGGCTATCGCTGTTACTGCACAGCGCGCTGCTCATCGTAATGGCTGTGCTGATTAAAAACGTCTGGCGCTGGATCGCAGCGACATTATTGCTAACACTCTCGCAGGCTTTTTTTGACTTCACTGCGTCCGGACTTGAATACCCACTCGTCTATCTTTTGGTCGCGACATTTGTTCTGTTATATTTGCGCGATCAGCGCATTGAAGATCGTTACTGGTTAGCATTGAGTGGCGGTCTGGCATTGATCACACGGCACGATCTGTTATTTATTCTCACACCGATGATTCTGCATCTTTTGTGGATCTATCACAAACAGCTAACTACGCGACAACAACTGACAACCGCTATTATTTTTCTTGCGCCACTCAGCAGCTGGACACTATTTTCACTCATCTACTACGGCTTGCCATTCCCGAATACCGCCTACGCCAAGCTGGGCATCAGTGGCGTCAGCAGAATAGAGCGGCTGGAACGAAGCTGGATTTATCTGTCTGTCAGTCTGCAAAAAGATCCCATCACACCGCTGTGCATTGCGTTTGCAATACTGCAAGGGTTTTGTTCCCGCAACATCCATTACAAAATCTCAGCTTCAAGCTTATTGCTGGCCTTTCTTTACATCACCTGGATTGGTGCTGACTACATGGCAGGACGTTTTTATGCGCCTCTGTATCTGGTGAGTACACTCGTACTCACTACCTGTTGTTGGAAAAAACCTGTGCTACATCGCCCGCTTGCCACTGCAACAGGACTCGCCGCCGGCTATATGATTTTCTACACCATTGAATCGAATATAGAAGTAGTCGCCACATTAATTACTGCACATGCATGGCCATTGCCAAAACCAGAATCATTTCTGGTTACCTTGATCATCATCGGTCTGGCACTGGCAACGCTCAGCACATTCAGCCAGCGTGCCAGTAAAAGCATCGCAGTGTTGTTCCTAACATTGCTATCCATCAGCACACAACTGCATGACAGCCCGTGGCAAACGAGTTACAGGGACTGGGGGAAAAATTCTGATTTTGACATGTGGTGGAATCTGAACAACGTCTCACGCGAACGCTATTTCATCTACCACTGGACCTCGCTCTATGCATGGTGGCACCGGGATACATCCAAACCCTTTCCCGACCACCCCTGGTGCTATGAAGGACAAGCCATGCCGGATATCGAGGTCATCGGTTTAGTGGGCATCACTGCATATTGTATGGGTCCGGACAAGATAGCAGTCGACATCAAGGCGCTGACCGATCCACTGTTGACCAGAATCCCCAAAGCCCCCGAAGCCAAGTGGTTATCCGGTGGCGTGAACCGTGTGGTTCCTGCCGGATACCTTGCATCCTTGCAGACTGGCGAAAACCGAATTGAAGATCCTGATCTCTCCCGTTATTACGAAAAACTGGTGGTACTGACGCAGGAGGAACCACTGTTCAGTGCCGCACGAATTAAAACGATTGTCGCTTTCAATCTCGGCGTTTATGAACCCTGGCTAACGGCATACAAAGGGCGCAATCCAAGCGTGGACACTGCGCCCGCACCCTAGCCGACACTCGCTACTGCAAGGTGTGTTCAGCATGGCGCTGTGGTTAAATAGCGCCTCTTTCATGAGGCTTTATCGATCCCATGCGCAAAATTACCTCTATCCTGTTGCTGTCACTATTATTGGCTGCCTGCTCTGGCCATGATGAAATTGACCCCAATCTCACCGAAGCCGAGTTGTACCAAAAGGCAGAAACCAACCTGAACAAAGGGCAATACGAAAGATCCATTGAACATTTTCAAGCCATGGAAGCGCGCTACCCCTTTGGCACGTACTCCGACCAAGCGCAGCTGGATATCATTTACGCCTACTACAAGAACTACGATCAAGCCGCCGCCGGTGCAGCAGCCGATCGCTTTATTCGCCTGCACCCACAGAACCCACAAGTTGATTACGCTTACTACCTGAAGGGCTTGTCTTCATTTACTGAAAGTCAGGGCATGCTGGAACGTTTTATGCCAACGGATGTCAGCCAACGCGATCCAGGTGCGGCGCGGAAATCTTTCGCTGAATTCTCCGATCTACTGACACGCTTTCCCAATAGCCAGTACGCACCCGACGCTCGTAAGCGCATGATCTATCTGCGTAACTTATTGGCTCGCTATGAAATTCATGCTGCTAACTATTTATTTAAACGCGGCGCCTGGCTAGCAGCAGCTAATCGCGGCAATTATGTAGTTGAAAACTTTCAGGGCTCCCCTGCTGTACCTGATGGTTTGGCTGTCATGGTGCAGGCTTATCATTTGCTGGGACTGAATGATCTATCCGATCAGGCGTTGGTCATTCTGAAAGCAAATTATCCGGACTATCCTTATCTGGATTCTCAAGGCAACTTTAAATATCAGCAAGAAATGCATGATGAACGCCGCTCATGGCTCAATGTCGCCACAGCAGGCTTGATTGGTCGTAGCGAACCTTCCGGCTTTGACAGTCGGGGCTTTTACGGCAAAGAAGGCGAGAAATATAAAGAAGATAAATAACGCCGTTATATGCCCGGTTTCCAACCATTGGTTACCGGGTAACGACGATCCCGCCCAAATCCACGCTGGGTGATGCGCGGGCCGATAGCAGCCTGTCGGCGTTTGTATTCATTGATATCCACCAACCGAATCACGCGATTAACATCTTCCGCAGCAAAACCGGCGCCCATAATTTGTTCGGCACTTTCATCCTGTTCAACATAACGCTGAAGAATGGCGTCCAGCACATCGTAAGGTGGCAAGTTATCCTGA